>NZ_PTRU01000151.1:0-254 GCF_002965245.1 Escherichia sp. MOD1-EC6021
AATTTTGTAACGCCTGTGAAGACTGCTGGTGTGAACTGGCGAAGGGAGCAAGCGACTCGGCAAAAATTTTACGTGAACAAGCCGGGTTACGGCAGTACCAGTGGCGGACGGAAAATACAAGCCATAGCGTCTGCCCTGAGCAGGGTAGATGCTGTATCCGGCGCCGACGACAACTATGAACAGAGTCGCTACGCTTAAAGCATTCAGGACATTGTGCTGTTTTGCGTTTTCCGTGGAGATGGAGGGTTATACCG
>NZ_PTRU01000016.1:0-111329 GCF_002965245.1 Escherichia sp. MOD1-EC6021
CTAGTCTAAAAACTAGTATTAAGACTATCACTTAAATAAGTGATATTGGTTGTCTGGAGATTCAGGGGGCCAGTCTAGAGTGGACTGTCCGACGCCTCGAGGATCAAATCCAATAATATCCCATGACTCACGAAGATTTGTGACTGGCCAGTCAAAGTTAATATAAGGATTTATGCCTGGTAACCCGGGACCACCACTTATTATCAGGATACTTCCTTTATGCTTGCTTTTTGCCGGCAATTTTGTCAACGCTAGTTTGACTTGTGATTTTTTTTCATAAGAAGCATCTCCGCCTGTGTCTGTATATTTTAATGGAACAGACAAATAACCACATAGTAAGTCAGGAGACGGTTTTTCCTCACCAAACCAGTGGTTGAATTGACTGGCCATACAGGATTGCCACTGTATCTGCTGGGCAGATACGGTTACTGGTAGAAGTAACGTTAAAACAACTTTGAAATGAGTAATTATTTTTCGCATTGTGTCTCTGAATATCGGAATAAAGATAAGATTTGAATATATTGAGGTCTTGTGTTGCGGTAAGAGATTACACGTTATGACATAGGTTAAATGCTTACAAAATTAGTGGATATTGTCTACTTGTAACTGTAAACAAATTCCCCGGGGTTATACAATACCACCGGGGAGAAAATCTGGTTAACTTCGTTAAAAGGTGTACTTAAGACCAGCAGTAGTGATGAAGTTATAGTTTTCTATGCCTGCACCATTTTTGCTGTAGTCTGAAGTGTTATCATTGTGATCATAAAGTGAAGTATTACCTTTTTTATTCGTAACCCGATTCCATGCGCCTTCAACATAAACTTTTGCGTTAGGTGTTACGTAATAACCTGCATTGACTGCAACAGAATAGTAATTTTGGTCTTTGACTTTACTGCGATAAGTGATTCTTTTTCCTGGGTCATAGTGCTCATCGTTATCAGATGCTTCCACCCAGCCGCTGTATTTAAATGTGCCACCTAGCTCAAAATCTTCATAACGATAACTTCCAGTCAAGCCAATGTAGGGCATTTTAAAACGTTGTTTGTAGCCGATTGCTCTTTCTCCATTCGGGAAGGAGCCGATATCATCTCTGAATCCCTCCTCAGAACTGTAGATATAGGAACCACCTCTGGCTGTAAAGCTATAACGGCTTTCCTGATATCCGGCCATGAGTCCCAGGCGGTAATTGGGTTCGTTGAGGAGCCAGCCTTTGATATTCAGATCAAATTCGTTGGCATAATTGAGTTGTGTATCAGGGTGCCTACTTTCATCTGTCCAGGTTCCGGGGTTACTGGAATCCATCCAGTCCTGATCGACCATATTGCCACCTCGGCTGCCGAGAGTAGTCCAGCCCGCAGCCCCAATAGATATCTGGGGCATCAAATCCCAATTAATTGCACCTTTAATAATTGCAGCGTTATTGAATTTCCAGTCGAGTTGACTGACTTTTCGGCCTCCTTCTTCAGCTAGATAAACGCGCTCCTTTGTTTTTCCGCTCAGAGTTCCAAGACTAATGTCCGCATTTATGTTGTCAGGAGTAAACGATATAGTCTCGGTAGAAGCAAAAGAGCTGATCGCAATAGGGGTTGTCAGGACTATTCCCAGAAGTTTCGCCCGCATAAAAGTTCTCCATTCAATCGTTTTAATGATTGAATATGTATTTTTTATATCTAACTTAATGAGTCAATTACATATTGCTCCACTGTTTATATTTTGTTTAGTATTGAATGATTATCACAATGCGTCTATCTGTTTTTGGTTTAATTATCTGTTATTATTTTATATTGCGGTTTTACTGTGTGGTTTTTTTATGCTTTTGTGGTGTTTTTATCTATTTAAGCGCCATGCCTTTAGAGGCATATAAGCGAAAATAGCATGAGGTTTATCCTCAATTGCTATGTTTTTTAGTACAAAAAAGAGGGACAAAACTGAGACACATAAGGCCTCACAATGGCTTGCAAGGCTTTACATGTTTTGAGGTAGTGGGACGTGTGAGCGCAGAGATGGCGCGGTAAGTTGTTGACTTAAAATGTCGTTCTAGGAACTTCTAAGTCGTGGGCCGCAGGTTCGAATCCTGCAGGGCGCGCCATTTCTTCTTCATTTATGCCAGTCTTATCTGTTTCCGCTTTGCCCTTCACCACATCACTTTTTGTCGCTGTTTGGCGAGATAATTCAACGGTGTCAGGCCGTAAAACGCCTTAAAAACAGAGATAAAGTACGACGTGCTGCTATAGCCACATAATTGCGCTACCTGAGTGATATTTTTGTTATCCATCAATAACATCTGTACGGCGTAACGCATACGACACTCTGTGACAATCTGGCTATAGCTGGTATTTTCGTTTTTTAATTTCTTTTTGAGCAGGCTGGGGCTTAAACATAGCGAACTGGCGACAATTCGCAGATTCCAGTAATGCTGAATATCGCTTTGAATAATGCGGCAGACGCTGTCGCGGACGCTGCTGCGTAAGATATACATCAGTAGGGCAATAAACCGCGATTGCTCAAGAAAGTTAGACAATACGGTAAAAAGCAATGCGCGCGTCAACTCCGCTTCGCAGGGTTTGCTGGGTTGCTGCTTGCTGTGGTTGGCGGCTAGCCGGAACACTTCCGGTGTACGGCTATGACAAGCGATAACCGGGGTAGCCAGCCGCGACCAGGGCTTTACACAGGTTAAGTTCTTATTTAAAAACAACAGATAATCGTTGATGATGTTACGGTTGATGTGGGTGATTAATACGTGATTTAACGTTGAGAGTTCAATGACGTTATTGTTGCACGCGAAGGCGGCCAGGTAGTTTTTCGGAAGGGTAAACGTAGCATGGTTATTGACGCTTACCTCTACCTCTTTTTCGGTCAGGATCACCACGCAAGGTTCACTGCTGCTCAATTGCATTTCGCACTCCTCAGATATCAGAAACTCCGCTCAAAGGATCTATGCTTCCTGCATGAGTGATCGGCCCGTTCGCCGATAACGATCTTCTTTCTTTAGCACGCTTTTTAGCAATTAATCTTGATGGAATTCTGACGAGAGCGAAAGAGGTAAGCCAGGTCGTACCCGACTTACCTGGAGGAGATTTAATACTCGAGAATGCCGTGCGCGACGGGCAAATAGCGCAGAGAGAAATAGAGCGTGTCTTTACCGCAAGAGGAACGTTTCGCTAACAGCGAGGCGATCTCTGCATCCGGTTTCGGTTTCGCTGTAAAGGTTTTGCCTTTGCCGGCGACAAACAGTTCATAAACAATGCCGCTTGCTGGGGCGGAGCTTTGGCAATCGGCGCTGGCCTGTAGATAACGTTCACGCTGTTCAGCAGTAAGTTTATCCACGCCGCTGCCATCCTGAACCCAGACATTAACGCCGGTTGCTTTAACGTGTTCCAGCAGTTGGCGATAGCCATCGGGCGACATATTTCCGGCGAAAAAACTACTGATATAAACCGGTTTTGCTGAAACATCGCTAATCAACCGCTGCGCGTTGTTTAACCATGTTAGCAAAGGTTGACGGGCGGCTTCGCTGCGCCAGTTCAGGTCGTCAATTTCTGCGCTGATGTACCAGCCATCCGGCGTTACGCCAGGCGCAGCGCTCCATATTCTGGCTTGCTGGAGATCGGCAGCCAGCAGGCGATTAAGATAGCTTTCCAGCGCCGCGGATGATTGTTTCTGATGCAGAAAAAATTCTGGATCGGCGTTCAGTCCGACAATCAGCTTCAGGCCAGCCTGTTGCGCAGCTGCGGCACGCTTAAACAATAACGCGCGCTGTTCTGGCTGGGTGAATGCATCGCCGTAACGGGTCCATTGCAAAACCAGGGTATCGAAGCCTTGCAAACGTAACTGACTCATCAGCCCCTGCCACTGGGTATCGGTAACCTGACTATCACGGTTTTGTGGTTGCCAGATAATACCTTTCATCGCAAAGGAAAAAGGGCTGACCAAAAGCATTGTCAGCAATACGAAAATGAACTTACGCATTTACCAGTGCACTCCAATGGTGAGAAACGCGTTGTTGCGCTCTCCGTTACGTTGATTAATCGCCTTAAAGGTATGTTGATATTCGACGCCGAGACTGACTTTGTGCGGCCAGGCGTCGTAGTGCGTCTCGCCGGTCCAGATATTCCAGCGGACCCCGACACCGCCAAGCTGCGCGCCCTGAGTGCCTTTATCACGATAACCGTTGTCCTGAACGTGAGCGTAAGGCTCAATAGTCTGTCCGTTCGCCACCTTCTGATGCCAGCTTAAGCGATAATCTGCCGTCCACGCCTGAATATCCTGGCGGACATATTGCGCCGCATCGAGGTACAGGTTTTGGGCAAACCAGCCTGAACCGTTCGGGTGCCATTCGTCGCTGTATTTGCCGCCATTAAAGAATGAGGCGCTGGCGCGCAGCATGGTATCGGATGCGCCATTTTGCCCGTTCAGCGGCAACTGCTGTTCGACGGCGAGGAAAAAGATCTGATCGCGCAGCGGCTTCCAGCGCAGACCGGTGCCGGACATCGGATTTTTCACCGGCATCATCACCCCGTTTTCTCCGGTATCGGCAAATACACGGCTGTAAACCGAGAGCAGGTCGCCTTCCAGCAGCATATTGCGTCCGATGCGGTACTCAGCTTCCAGTTGCCCGTAGCTACGATAGCTTTTCCCTGGCGCTGCGCCGCCGACATTATTGTTAGCGGTACTCATTGCGCCGGAACGCAAGCCGATAGAAGAATCGAAACTGAACGTCCAGCGGCGACCGACCTCCTCATGCAGACGGCGGAAATTGAAGCGTTGCTGATTTTGCTCTGGGGTCAGTGGGGTTATCAGCGCCTGATTATCAATGTCATCAATCACCAGCCGGGCGTAGTGCTGCGTCGCAGGCATATCATCCAGACGCTGGTTCACGTAGGCCAGTTGTCGGATAAGTGCCGGATCGTCCGGTAGCCCTTTATGCGCCTGTTCGAGCATTTCCCGCGACTGTGCGATATCACCGCTATCCCACAAGGCGTAACCGAGCGCTGCCTGGGTGTTGCTATTATTCGGTTCCAGTTCCAGAGCGGCGCGCAAATCACTCACCGCCGCTGGGACATTATGACGTTGGCGATAAATTGTCGCCCGCGCAACGTAAGCGTTGGCAGAAGGCGCAATATTGATTGAGCGCGTGAGATCGTTCAGTGCGAGTTCCGGCTGACCAGGAATGTAACGTTGCGCATGCAGCCACCAGTAGAGGGCATTGTTTCCCAGCCCACGTTGTTCTGCCTGCTGAAGCCAGCGATCGCGAGCCGCACCATTTCCTGCCGCCTGGGCGGTATTGGCAGCAGCAAGCAGATCCTCATTGCTCATGTCGTGAAGACTGATTTTCTGCCAGGCCGCCAGTGCGGTGGCGTAATCCTCAACCTGATACGCCTGATAGGCTACCGCACGATGTTGCCAGGCGTTCGGTTGCCGTTGTTCGGCCTGAAGCCATGCATACAACGCCACACCGGGTAGCGTGTCCCGATAACACTTTGCCAGACGGTTCCAGGCGGCGGCATCGTAGGAAGGCGACATATCGCCCAGCAAGCGAACTATTGCCGGGCAATTATCTGCAATACCCGGCAACTGACTTTGCCACTGACGTTGCTCCGCCAGCGGTAAGGGTTTCGATAAAATCGCCACCTTCGCCGGAGTTGCCAGGTAAGGATGACTTTCCAGCAGAGACGCCAGTCGCGCCATTAAAGTCTGGCTGACACGCGCATCGCCCTGGAAAGGATAGCGTTGCAGCAATAAATCGGCAGCTTCGCGTGACTGCTCGTTCTGCATCAGTTGCCAGGTCAGTTGATCCAGGCGGGTAAGATTTGCCGGTTCTTGCTGATACAGCAATCGTGCCAGACGCAGAGCTTCAGCCTTGTTATGGGTCGCTACGCTAACGGTATAACGCTCCTCAAGCATTTCATTGGCGGGGAGGGTGGCGAGCAGTTTTTGCGCTGCGTCGTACTGACCTTCTTTTAACAGCACCGGTAGCGTCGCGCCAACAACATACTGGCGGTTATCGGCAAACTGTACCGTATAATTCGCCAACGCCTGAACGGGGTTGGCGCTGTATTTAGATAACAGATAGAGCCAACTTTTCTCTTGTGCGTCCGTGGTAAACAGCGGCTTATTTTCAATGAGATAATGCTGGAGGCGTGCTTTCTCGCCACGATAAGCCAGCGCGGTCGCGTAAGTAATATATGACTGCGGATCGGTGAAGATCCCCTGTGATTGCAGCGCCAGGATCCGATCATCCAGCTGCCCGGCAAGAAGCACGTCAAACCACTGACGGCGTTCTGCCGCGCTTAATGTGTTCTGCTGGCGTGCTTCATTGTATAGCGTATCTGCCTGGGACCATTGTTTCAGGTAGATTGCGCGTTGCAGCAGATCGGTTCGCAGCGTTTTTCCTTCCGGCGATGCAGCAAACGTCGCATCGTTCAGTTGCGCTCTGGCGACAGGTAATTGTGCCAGCCGCAGGGCATTCTGCCCGACTTCACTGCGACAACGCAGGGTCGGCGCAGCGTCGCACGCTTTTTGCTGGGCAAGCAGTTCTTCAACAGTCGTAACGCTTTTCACTTCAACTGGAATAGCCGCCAGACTGCGCTCAAGTCGGGCATCTCCTGGGTGACGTTTCAGTTGATCCTCAAGCAACAGCCGCGCCCGGTCATCATGACCAAAATGGCGATAGGCTTCCGCAAGGTATAAAGTCAGCGGAATATTATCCGGCACCTGCTGGTGTATATATTCAAATTCGCGGATGGCGGTTGCTTCGTCGTTATTTTTCTGTGCCTTCAGCGCCTTATCGAGACGGGGATAAATAACAAAATGGCGATAATCGCTCAGCCCCAGCTCTTCTGCGCTGGTGCCGATATTGTCTGCGAGTGCGCTGGTACTCAATAAAGACGTCAGCAGTAAACCAGACCATCCGATGACGCGATTAAGGTTATTCTCCTTCATTTTCGGACTCCAGTTGCGCAACCTGTTCTGTGTTTAAACCTGCTTTGAGTAATAGTGATTGCATCGAAACTTGTAATTCGCGTTGAATTGTCAGGACGCGATCCAACGTTTCCTGGCTGATAACGCCTTCAGTGACCAAAAACTTACCGAGTGGTAGAGAACTGCGTTCATGGCGTAATAACAACACGTTAATTGCTGAACGATTAATATGACCGAGCGTGGTCAGTATTTCGGCGAACAGGAACTGATGCGGCACATACTGCCGCCAGATTTCACCGGCCTGTTGTTCCGTGAGCCACTGATGCTGAACCGCATTGTACAACATTGCCCGTGGATCGTGACCGCGTCGACGTGCATACCAGTGACGTAACCCCGTGACAATTTGTCCACGCAGAACAATGACGTAACGCACTTTGCGTCCGACTTTACGCGTCAGGGCTGCCAGCGAAACCGGGTCAATACCATCTTCACTGCCGACAATTAACTCATCATTTTCCAGACGCAGCGGTAGCACCGCATAATGCAGCGCCACGGAGGCCGGCATCGCGGCAATCAGCGAAGAAGGGATCTGCCAGGCATCGATGGACTCCCACGCCACGCCGTTTTGCTCTGCCAGCGCCTGTGCCAGCTGCTCGGCGCTAATCAGCCCCTGCATCAGCATTGAACCGCCCAGGCGTAGACCTTCGACGCGATTACGCAGTGCTGTATCGAGTTGTTCTTCAGTGATGACCTGATTTTCCAGCAGGATTTGACCTAACGGACGCAACGAGCGGGTATCGCCAGTCACGCTGGGGAAGTCATGCGTTGTTTTATCCCACGCGACACGACGTGGATCGCCGTGTTGAAGTACCTGTTTTAACGCGCGCCAGTTGGCCATGAAGTTAATCAGGTTGCCCCAGAAAAGACGCAGGACAGATAGCAGCCCCTGCGTCAGACCGTAGTAGCCAGTGACAAAAATCACCCGCTGCACGATGCGGTTAACCATCAAACCAAAGTTTAGCCACAGCAGGGTCATTAACCATGCGCTGCCGCTGAAAATAGAAAGGAAATGCCAGGCATCGGGCCACAAACTTTCATACGCCAGTAACAGCAAAAGCTGGATCATCACCAGCATCGCGAGGAAGCTGACAAAGTTACTGATTGCCCCTTTGCGGTCGCGCCAGAGAAAGTAGTTCAGCGTCAGGCTGGAGGTCCATTTATGGGTTTTAAAGCCCTGGAAAACAATGCCGATGATCCAGCGAGATTTTTGTCGAACCGCCGTCGAAAAGGTATCGGGGAAATATTCGCGCACGCAGATCATGTTTGACGTCCGCGCGTGCTGTAAAAATTTACGCTGCTCGCGTTCTTTGGCTTCGTCCACCACCGGAAAACGGACAAAAATTTCCGTCATACCTTTTTCTTTCAGGCGGAAACCAATGTCGTAATCTTCAGTAAGACTCTGCACGTCGAAAGCAATACCGTCACCGTCAGCTAACAGTGCGGTCACGGCGCGGCGGCTGAAACAAGTACCGACGCCTGCGCTGGGCACCTGTCCGGCGAGGGCTTCACGCACCGGAACATCTTTGCCATGCAGTTCTGAAAACTCATCAATGTAAGTCATGCTGGTGAAGTGCGTCCATTCGCGTTCGAATGGGTATACCGGGATCTGAATCAGATCTTTACGCTCGACCAGATAGTTGAACAGACGCAATTCCATCGGTGAAATTACGTCTTCGGCGTCATGCAGAATAAAACCAGCAAAAGCGAAATTGGCGCTACGTTCAAACTGCGTGATAGCGTCCAGCACATTGTTCAGGCAGTCGGCTTTACTGGTGGGGCCAGGACGCGCGCAGACTACCTTATGCACATTCGGGAAGCGAGCGCACACTTCGTCAACATCACGTTGAGTATCGGGGTCGTTGGGGTAGGTGCCAACAAAGATATGATAGTTTTCATAGTCGAGCGTGGTCGCCGCCAGCTCGGCCATATTGCCGATGACGCCCGTTTCATTCCACGCCGGAACCATAATCGCTAACGGTTTTTCATCTGGTTTATACAGTTCGCGGTAACTCATTCGCGGGTAGCGGCGATAAACACTCAACTTGCGTTTAATGCGGCGTACCCAGTAGACGACATCAATAAAAAAATCGTCCAGCCCGCTGATGAACATGATGACCGCTAACGTTATCGCGATTACTTTTAAGCCATATAGCCAGGTTGCAAAAACATCAAGAAGCCAGTCCACACAAAAACCTTACATTAACGCTGGTTATGTTTAGGGTGGCGTATATTAAAGTTTTTTATGAATTGTGACAGCTTTTTATCATTAATAGGTAGGATTATTGCGGCACGTTATTTTTACACTGGTTATAAAAGTTGCCGATTGTGCAGGATGTAGGCAAAAGCGCGGAGGTGAAGGTCATAGTGAGGAGGATAGGCGGCAACCGATCAGGTCATCATGTTGTGGAAGTGCCTGGAGGAGGTGAGCAGGGGAGAACATTTTCCCCGTGCTGAACAAAAAGACGGCGTTGCTGTGGGTACAGGAAGGCTAACTTCATTTCTCTTTAGATTAATTAAGTTTAATATTCAACCGGGAAATAATGAACGTTAAAATAACAAATGCTTTATAAATAAGCAACTTTGCTTGTGTTTTTGTCATGATGGTGATCTTTTATGCAAGGGGGAATTATTGGAATTCAAATGTTTTATATTCCTCTGTAATCATCTTTAAACTTAACATAGCCATGTCTCGGGTATCTTCATCATCAGATTGTAGAGAAATATTTAATCCTTTAATTAAGGTGTTATCGGGAAAAGCCATTGCTAATAATGTACACCAATATCGGACACTTTTTATTGTCAGAGGATTTTCCAGTATGTTGGCTATATTTGAAGCTACAATGTTTTTATCACACTTGTACAAAAAATCTTCGACCAACTGATATACTCCTAAGCCATCACCTTCCCCAAAGGATTGTAAAAATAACGGTATGGCCTCTTCAGCAGGATTTGCACAAAAATAAAGTCTTACGTCGTCATATTTATCGATAAGTTCCTGAGTGATGTCATAATCATTAGGCATAGGTTGATTTAGAGCAAGGAATGCTAATGCTTCTTTTTTAGTCATATTCATCGTGGTTAATATAGTTTGCTGAAAGAATTAAGGTGAAAATGGTTCATAGACAGAATTGAATAGGAAGTCTTGTTTCCATATAACTTTATCATAAAAAAGAGATTTGGCTTGATGCGTATAGAAAATATGAGGGTAAATAGTTTTCCCACCATAAATTATATTCCTTCCCGTTACACCGGAGAATTCATTGGTTTTAATCTGTCGTTTAAGCCAGTTAATGGCTTTGCATAAACATATTAATTTATCCTCAGAATCAGTAGTGTTAATTTCAGTAAGTTGTAACATCTTTACCCCGGTATGCTCAACTAAATGCCCCGGTTTTATTTCAATCCAACCACAACAACGATCAATGCTACTAAACTTTATTTTTCTATTATTAGATTTAATGCTGGGCATAAGATAAATTCGATATGCTACAACAGGGATTTTTTTCTGTTAAAATATTTAGTTGTTGAGAGTATTCATCTTGTAGCGCAAACCAAATCGAATGTAATTGATACTTTGAGGCTATAATAGCGAGCCAATCAGACAGCTCTTCATTCGTGCAAAAAACATTTATCCTTGCAGTTGCCATTCGTAATCCTTTGTATATGAGAATTTTATCCGTATCTTATGTCTTAATCCTGCCCTAATACTTTATTATTCATAAAATTAATTTCGCTGCATTCCACGACAATCGCCAGCGTGAGGGGAAATTACTTGATTATAAATTATTACTTATAATTTCTCCATTTCCTGCCATCTCTAAAAAAACATCGAATGAAATTGCTATTTGTTTTACTTCAGCTATATCCAGGTCACCAAAATTTACGGAAGATATTCTGGTGTGTTCTGGATTACGATAATCCAGTAAAAAACATATCGGCCCACCATCAGAACCAAAAGCCATGAACTGTTCACCTAGATAATGATTGATTAAATAACCATCATTTAATTCCTTGATTTCGTCTAATGGCCACAAGGAAATGTAAATATTGTGAAATTTACCTGCTCCACCGTTAGACCACAGAAAAAACTCTTTCATATCTTCTGGAAAACGATGCGTGAAATTGGACTCTAACAACATCATATCTTTTTCTGACAAAGAATCATATTTTGTCCAAAATGGTTTTATCTGTTCTATGATTTTTTCCACTTTATAGTACTCATGATTCGTTAAAATATTAACAGGATTTTCACCCATACGATTAATATACGATATTTTAATCTCAAGAATATATTGGGATGGTGAAGTTATCTGGGGTATACATTCACACTATATATATTATCCGAAGGCAGTTGCGCTACCGCCATACCCTGATAAAACTCACCATCTGCACGAAACGGATTTTACGCTTTTTCTCGTGACGAAATAGCTAATTCTCAATTCAATTAACATCCACTGTATTATCTGACCAATCACTCCCTCTCCGGTAGCCCGATAACAAACCTTGTCCCCCGCGCATCTGACGTTACCGCAACCGTGCCTTTATGCGCGACAACAATCGATTTCACTATCGCCAGCCCAATGCCGCTACCTTCACCTTTTCGCTGGCGGGAAGGATCAACGCGGTAGAAACGGTCAAACAAACGCGGTAAGTGCTCGGGCGCAATGGGCGTACCGGGGTTTTCGACGGTAACTTGCACCTGGTGATCGACCGTCTGGCAGCGCACTACAATTGCCTCTCCGGGCGGCGTATAACGCAGGGCGTTAGAAAGCAGGTTGCTTAGCGCCCGGCGCAGCATCAGCGGATCGCCCGCAACCTGACATTTGTCGCCAACAAACCGTAGTGCTACGCCGCGATCTTCCGCTAACGCCTCGAAAAAATCGAACACTTTGCCAACTTCATCCGCCAGGTTGAGCATTTTCTTTTCGGGGATTAACTGGTTGTTATCGGCCTGAGCGAGAAACAGCATATCGCTGACCATTTTCGCCATTCGCGTCAGCTCTTCGAGATTAGAGTAGAGCACATCTTCCAGCTCCTTCTGGCTGCGCGACTGGCTGAGGGCGATTTCCGTTTGCGTTATGAGATTCGTAATCGGCGTGCGAATTTCGTGGGCGATATCCGCTGAGAAATTGGACTGGCGGGTAAAGACATCCTCGATACGCTCGATCATATGGTTGAACGACAGCACCAGTTGTTCCAGTTCAATGGGCACGGTCTGTGGATCGAGGCGAACGTCGAGATCTTTCGAGGTAATGTTCTGGATTTGACGGCTGACGCTGCGAATTGGCGCGTGGCCTTTATGTACCGCCAACAGCACGATAAAGACGATCAGGATGCTGATGATCGATGCTGTCATAATAAGTTTATTCATCAAATCATTAATGTAATGAAGATGAAAATCGATAGACAGCGCGATGTAGAGCGTATAAATCGGTTTGCCGTCCACCAACGGGCCAACCGGCAAGTTAATCATCCGCCAGTTGCTGTGTTCCATATGCCCGTGACCGTGGCCTGGCATCATCATTGTCGGGCCGGAAAGGAGATACACCTCGCCGCCCCGAGCGTCTTTATCGGGTATGGCATCACGTGCAAACTCGCGGATATCCGGCGCACCGGGGGAGTGATACACCGTTTTACCGTGGCTATCTGCCAGAGAAATCAACACATTGGAATAACCACTGACAATATCTTCCAGCGTCATTAAGCGTCGGGCTTGCGTTTCGTCAGGGTGATTAAGTACCCGTTCAAGTGTGGCGCTAATCTCTTTTAAATCATTAATATCCTGCTCGGCAAAATGCACTTTTACTGAGTGGATCATGATCCATGCAAAGGCGAAAAACGCCGCGATGGTGGCCAGGCTAATAAAAAAGGTCAGGCGGGTTGCCAGCGAAAACGGGCGCTGAAACGGCTTACTGACCATCCGGCACCTCAAGCATGTAACCCACGCCGCGCACGGTTTGAATCAGCTTCGGCTCAAAGTCGTTGTCGATTTTGCCGCGCAGCCGCTTCACCGCCACATCAATGGCGTTAGTGTCGCTGTCGAAATTCATGTCCCACACCTGCGAGGCGATAAGCGAGCGGGGCAGCACTTCGCCCTGATGGCGAAGGAAAAACTCCAGCAGAGTAAACTCTTTACTGGTCAAAGTGATGCGCGTGCCGCTGCGGGTGACTTTGCGGCTGACCAGATCAACCATTAAATCGGCAACCTGAAACTGACTTTCGATAATCACCGCCGCCCCGCGACGCAGTAGAGTGCGCACACGCGCCAGCAGTTCAGCAAAAGCGAACGGCTTCACCAGATAGTCATCCGCTCCCAGCTCCAGCCCCTTGACGCGATGTTCAATGGTGCCAAGCGCGGTAAGCAACAGAATCGGCATCCCTTTATTGGCGGAACGCAACATACGCACGATATCCCAGCCGTTCACGTCCGGCAGCATAATATCTAGGATTATCAGGTCATAATCACCTGTCATCGCCAGATGGTATCCATTCAGCCCGTTATCGGCCAAATCAACCACAAAACCGGCCTCGGTTAACCCTTTGGTTAAGTATTCGCCGGTTTTCTTTTCATCTTCGACAATCAACAGTTTCATATTTCCTCCGCATGTTGCCCGGGCAATTCTAGAGTAGCGGGATCAGATGGCAATCGCTTATTGGCAAAATGACAATTTTGTCATTTTCCTGTCACCGGAAAATCAGAGCCTGGCGAGTAAAGTTGGCGGCATAAAATCACCAGAAATTTTGTGCCTATGTTTCCTTGTAAACTTCTGCCATTTTGTGTGGCCCTTGCGTTAACCGGTTGTTCTCTGGCACCGGAATATCAGCGTCCGGCAATGCCCGTGCCGCAGCAGTTCTCACTCAGCCAGAACGGCCTGGTTAACGCGGTAGATAACTACCAGAACGCGGGCTGGCGCACCTTTTTTGTTGATAATCAGGTGAAGACGCTGATTAGCGAGGCGCTGGTGAATAATCGGGATTTGCGCATGGCGACGCTGAAAGTGCAGGAGGCACGGGCGCAATATCGTCTGACCGATGCCGACCGCTACCCGCAGCTCAATGGCGAGGGTAGCGGCAGCTGGAGCGGCAATCTTAAAGGCGATTCAGCCACGACGCGGGAGTTCTCGACTGGCCTTAACGCCAGCTTTGATCTCGATTTTTTCGGTCGCTTAAAGAACATGAGCGAAGCCGAGCGACAAAATTATTTAGCCACTGAGGAAGCTCAGCGCGCGGTGCATATTCTGCTGGTTTCTAATGTCGCGCAAAGCTATTTCAATCAGCAACTGGCTTATGCGCAATTACAAATAGCCGAAGAAACGCTGCGTAATTATCAGCAGTCATATGCGTTTGTCGAAAAACAACTGTTGACTGGTAGCAGCAATGTTCTGGCGCTGGAACAGGCTCGCGGGGTGATAGAAAGTACCCGCAGTGATATCGCTAAACGTCAGGGGGAACTGGCGCAGGCGAATAATGCATTGCAACTGTTATTGGGAAGCTACGGCAAACTGCCGCAAGCGCAGACAGTAAACAGCGACAGCCTGCAAAGCGTTAAATTACCGGCGGGCTTGTCGTCGCAAATCTTGTTGCAGCGCCCGGATATTATGGAAGCTGAACACGCGTTAATGGCGGCTAATGCCAATATTGGTGCTGCGCGTGCGGCATTTTTCCCGTCTATAAGCCTGACCAGTGGAATATCAACCGCCAGCAGCGATCTGTCATCATTATTTAACGCCAGCAGCGGGATGTGGAATTTTATTCCCAAAATTGAGATTCCCATTTTTAATGCCGGACGCAACCAGGCCAATCTGGATATCGCCGAAATTCGCCAGCAGCAGTCGGTGGTGAATTATGAACAGAAAATTCAGAACGCCTTTAAAGAAGTGGCAGATGCGCTGGCATTACGTCAAAGCCTGAACGATCAAATCAGCGCCCAGCAGCGTTATCTGGCGTCGCTGCAAATTACCCTGCAACGGGCGCGGGCATTATATCAGCACGGCGCGGTAAGTTATCTGGAAGTGCTGGATGCCGAACGTTCTTTATTTGCAACCCGACAAACTTTACTCGACCTGAATTATGCCCGTCAGGTTAACGAAGTTTCCTTATATACCGCCCTGGGTGGCGGTTGGCAGCAATAATTTTTAACTCCAGGAGAGAATAATGAAAAAAGCACTGCAAGTCGTAATGTTCAGTCTGTTTACTGTTATTGGCTTTAATGCCCAGGCTAACGAACATCATCATGAAACCATGAGCGAGGCACAACCACAGGTCATTAACGCCACCGGCGTGGTAAAAACTATTGATCTGGAAAGCAAAAAAATCACCATCCACCACGATCCGATTGCCGCCGTGAACTGGCCGGAGATGACCATGCGCTTTACCATCACCCCGCAGACGAAAATGAGTGAAATTAAAACTGGCGACAAAGTAGCGTTTAATTTTGTCCAGCAGGGCAACCTTTCTTTATTACAGGATATTAAAGTCAGCCAGTAACCCAGGTTTAATGAGATGAAAAAAATCGCGCTTATTATCGGCAGCATGATCGCGGGCGGTATTATTTCTGCGGCAGGTTTTACCTGGTTTGCAAAGGCTGAACCGCCCGCAGAAAAAACGTCGACCGCAGAACGTAAAGTCTTATTCTGGTACGATCCAATGTATCCCAATACGCGGTTCGATAAACCAGGTAAATCGCCGTTTATGGATATGGATCTGGTGCCGAAATATGCCGATGAAGAGAGTTCTGCGTCTGGTGTGCGCATTGACCCGACCCAGACGCAAAATCTGGGGGTGAAAACGGCGACCGTCACGCGCGGGCCGCTGACTTTTGCCCAGAGTTTCCCGGCGAATGTGAGTTACAACGAGTATCAGTTTGCCATTGTGCAGGCCCGCGCCGCCGGGTTTATCGACAAGGTGTATCCGCTCACCGTGGGCGATAAAGTGCAAAAGGGCACACCGCTTCTCGACCTGACCATTCCCGACTGGGTGGAAGCGCAGAGTGAGTATTTACTGCTGCGTGAAACCGGCGGGACGGCGACCCAGACCGACGGTATTCTTGAACGCCTGCGGCTGGCGGGAATGCCGGAGGCCGATATTCGCCGCCTGATCGCCACGCAAAAAATCCAGACTCGCTTTACGCTCAAAGCGCCCATTGATGGCGTGATCACCGCGTTTGATCTGCGCGCGGGAATGAATATCGCCAAAGATAACGTGGTCGCGAAAATTCAGGGTATGGACCCGGTGTGGGTCACTGCTGCGATCCCGGAGTCCATCGCCTGGCTGGTGAAAGATGCCTCGCAGTTTACGCTCACCGTTCCGGCGCGACCGGATAAAACGCTCAGCATCCGCAAATGGACCCTTCTACCCGGCGTGGATGCCGCGACCCGCACGCTGCAACTGCGTCTGGAAGTCGACAACGCCGACGAGGCGCTAAAACCGGGAATGAACGCCTGGTTGCAACTCAACACCGCCAGCGAACCGATGCTGCTCATTCCGTCACAGGCACTGATTGATACTGGTAACGAACAGCGGGTGATTACCGTTGATGCCGACGGGCGCTTTGTACCGAAACGCGTTGCTGTTTTCCAGGCGTCGCAAGGCGTCACCGCGCTACGTTCTGGTCTGGCGGAAGGTGAAAAGGTGGTTTCCAGCGGCCTGTTCCTGATTGATTCTGAAGCCAATATTTCTGGCGCACTGGAGCGGATGCGCTCTGAAAGTGCTACCCATGCGCATTGAGGGAATAACCAATGATTGAATGGATTATTCGTCGCTCGGTGGCGAACCGTTTTCTGGTGCTGATCGGCGCGTTGTTTCTGAGTATCTGGGGCACCTGGACTATCATTAACACGCCAGTGGATGCGCTGCCGGATCTCTCCGATGTGCAGGTGATTATTAAAACCAGCTATCCCGGTCAGGCACCGCAAATCGTTGAAAATCAGGTGACTTATCCGCTAACCACCACCATGTTGTCAGTACCTGGCGCGAAGACTGTGCGCGGTTTCTCGCAGTTTGGCGACTCTTATGTATATGTCATTTTCGAAGATGGCACCGATCCGTACTGGGCGCGCTCGCGGGTGCTGGAGTACCTCAACCAGGTACAGGGTAAGCTGCCTGCGGGAGTCAGCGCCGAGCTGGGACCAGATGCCACAGGTGTTGGCTGGATCTATGAATATGCACTGGTGGATCGCAGCGGTAAGCACGATCTGGCCGATTTACGCTCATTGCAGGACTGGTTTCTCAAATATGAGTTAAAAACTATCCCTGACGTTGCGGAAGTGGCGTCGGTAGGTGGTGTGGTGAAAGAGTATCAGGTGGTTATCGATCCCCAGCGCCTGGCGCAATATGGCATCAGTCTCGCCGAAGTAAAAAGCGCGCTGGATGCTTCAAACCAGGAAGCGGGCGGTTCGTCGATCGAACTGGCGGAAGCGGAATATATGGTGCGCGCCAGCGGCTATCTGCAAACGCTCGACGACTTTAATCACATCGTTTTAAAAGCCAGTGAAAATGGCGTGCCCGTTTATCTGCGTGATGTTGCGAAGGTCCAGGTTGGCCCGGAAATGCGCCGGGGCATTGCCGAACTGAATGGCGAAGGAGAAGTGGCGGGTGGGGTGGTGATCCTGCGTTCCGGCAAAAACGCCCGTGAAGTGATCGCCGCCGTGAAGGACAAACTGGAAACGCTGAAAAGCAGTCTGCCGGAAGGCGTGGAGATAGTTACAACATACGATCGCAGCCAGCTTATTGACCGCGCCATCGACAACCTCAGCGGCAAGTTGCTGGAAGAGTTTATTGTGGTGGCGATGGTCTGCGCGCTGTTTCTCTGGCATGTGCGCTCGGCACTGGTGGCGATTATTTCGTTGCCGCTGGGGTTGTGTATTGCTTTTATTGTCATGCACTTCCAGGGACTGAATGCCAATATTATGTCGCTGGGCGGTATTGCGATTGCCGTCGGGGCGATGGTCGATGCCGCTATCGTCATGATCGAGAATGCGCATAAACGGCTGGAAGAGTGGCAGCACCAGCATCCTGACGCCACGCTGGATAATAAAACGCGCTGGCAGGTGATCACCGATGCATCTGTTGAAGTAGGTCCGGCGCTGTTTATCAGTCTGCTGATTATCACGCTGTCGTTTATCCCGATCTTCACCCTGGAAGGGCAGGAAGGGCGTCTGTTTGGCCCGCTGGCGTTCACCAAAACGTATGCGATGGCGGGCGCGGCGCTGCTGGCGATCGTGGTGATCCCCATCCTGATGGGCTACTGGATCCGTGGCAAAATTCCGCCAGAAAGCAGTAACCCGCTCAATCGCTTTTTGATTCGTGTTTATCATCCGCTGTTGCTGAAAGTACTACACTGGCCGAAAACCACGCTGCTGGTGGCAGCGCTTTCGGTGCTTACGGTTCTCTGGCCGCTCAATAAAGTTGGCGGGGAATTTTTACCGCAGATCAATGAAGGCGACTTGTTGTATATGCCATCGACGCTGCCGGGGATTTCCGCAGCAGAGGCGGCGAGTATGCTGCAAAAAACCGACAAGCTGATTATGAGCGTGCCGGAAGTGGCGCGGGTGTTTGGCAAAACCGGGAAAGCGGAAACCGCCACCGACTCCGCACCGCTGGAGATGGTAGAAACGACCATCCAGCTTAAGCCACAGGATCAGTGGCGGCCAGGCATGACGATGGACAAAATCATTGAGGAACTGGACAACACCGTGCGTCTGCCGGGGCTGGCGAATCTGTGGGTGCCGCCAATCCGTAACCGTATCGATATGCTCTCGACCGGCATTAAAAGCCCCATCGGCATTAAAGTTTCCGGCACTGTGCTGGCGGATATCGACGCGATGGCGGAGCAAATTGAAGAAGTGGCGCGAACGGTGCCAGGCGTGGCTTCTGCCCTTGCTGAACGTCTGGAAGGTGGGCGCTATATCAACGTTGAGATCAACCGTGAAAAAGCCGCCCGTTACGGTATGACGGTGGCGGATGTGCAGTTGTTTGTGACTTCTGCGGTGGGCGGTGCGATGGTTGGTGAAACGGTGGAAGGGATTGCCCGTTATCCAATTAATCTGCGTTATCCGCAAAGCTGGCGCGATAGCCCACAGGCGCTGCGCCAGCTGCCGATCCTGACGCCAATGAAGCAGCAAATTACCCTGGCAGACGTGGCCGACGTTAAAGTCTCTACCGGACCGTCGATGCTGAAAACCGAGAATGCGCGCCCGACAAGCTGGATTTATATCGATGCCCGCGATCGTGACATGGTGTCGGTGGTTCACGATTTGCAAAAAGCGATTGCCGGGAAAGTGCAGTTAAAACCGGGCACCAGCGTGGCATTCTCCGGGCAGTTCGAGCTACTGGAGCGCGCCAACCATAAGCTGAAACTCATGGTGCCGATGACGTTGATGATCATCTTCGTGCTGTTGTATCTGGCGTTCCGTCGCGTGGGCGAAGCGTTGCTGATTATCAGCAGCGTACCGTTTGCGCTGGTGGGCGGCATCTGGTTGCTGTGGTGGATGGGCTTTCATCTTTCCGTGGCGACGGGCACTGGCTTTATCGCCCTCGCCGGGGTCGCCGCCGAATTTGGCGTGGTGATGTTGATGTATTTACGTCACGCCATAGAGGCAGATCCATCCCTGGATAATCCGCAAACATTCAGCGAGCAGAAGCTGGATGAAGCGTTATATCACGGCGCGGTACTGCGCGTGCGCCCGAAAGCGATGACGGTGGCGGTGATTATCGCGGGTCTGCTGCCGATTTTGTGGGGAACGGGGGCAGGTTCAGAGGTGATGAGCCGGATTGCCGCGCCGATGATTGGCGGCATGATCACCGCACCTTTGCTGTCGCTGTTTATTATTCCGGCGGCGTATAAGCTGATGTGGCTGCACCGACACCGGGTACGGAAATAAAAGCAGGATACCCGGTTTAACCGCGTGGATTGTGTCTTGCGACGATGGGCACTAAATGTTAAAAGGTGCCCCTCAACAAAAAAGTCACACAGGGGAAAGGCGTGAAAAACGCGTCAACCGTATCGGAAGATACTGCGTCGAATAAAGAGCCGACGCTTCATCGCGGATTACATAACCGTCATATTCAACTGATTGCGCTGGGTGGCGCTATTGGTACTGGTCTGTTTCTTGGCATTGGCCCGGCGATTCAGATGGCAGGTCCGGCTGTATTGTTGGGCTACGGCGTCGCCGGGATCATTGCTTTCCTGATTATGCGCCAGCTTGGCGAGATGGTGGTTGAGGAGCCGGTATCCGGTTCGTTTGCCCACTTTGCCTATAAATACTGGGGACCGTTTGCGGGCTTTCTCTCAGGCTGGAACTACTGGGTGATGTTCGTACTGGTGGGGATGGCTGAGCTGACCGCTGCGGGCATCTATATGCAGTACTGGTTCCCGGATGTTCCAACGTGGATTTGGGCTGCCGCCTTCTTTATTATCATCAACGCCGTTAACCTGGTGAACGTGCGCTTATATGGCGAAACCGAGTTCTGGTTTGCGCTGATTAAAGTGCTGGCGATCATCGGCATGATCGGCTTTGGCCTGTGGCTGCTGTTTTCTGGTCACGGCGGCGAGAAAGCCAGTATCGACAACCTCTGGCGCTACGGTGGTTTCTTCGCCACGGGCTGGAATGGGCTGATTTTGTCGCTGGCGGTGATCATGTTTTCCTTCGGCGGTCTGGAGCTGATTGGGATTACTGCCGCTGAAGCGCGCGATCCGGAAAAAAGTATTCCAAAAGCGGTAAATCAGGTGGTTTATCGCATCCTGCTGTTTTATATCGGTTCACTGGTGGTTTTACTGGCGCTCTATCCGTGGGTGGAAGTGAAATCTAACAGTAGCCCGTTTGTGATGATTTTCCATAATCTCGACAGCAATGTGGTGGCTTCTGCGCTGAATTTCGTCATTCTGGTAGCATCATTATCGGTATACAACAGTGGGGTTTACTCCAACAGCCGGATGCTGTTTGGTCTTTCTGTGCAGGGTAATGCACCGAAATTTTTGACTCGCGTCAGCCGTCGCGGCGTGCCGATTAACTCGCTGATGCTTTCCGGGGCTATCACTTCGCTGGTGGTGTTGATCAACTATCTGCTGCCGCAAAAAGCATTTGGTCTGCTGATGGCGCTGGTGGTGGCAACGTTGCTGTTGAACTGGATTATGATCTGTCTGGCGCATCTGCGTTTTCGCGCGGCGATGCGACGTCAGGGACGAGAAACACAGTTTAAAGCGCTGCTCTATCCGTTCGGCAACTATCTCTGCATTGCCTTCCTCGGCATGATTTTGCTGCTGATGTGCACGTTGGATGATATGCGCTTGTCGGCAATTTTGCTGCCGGTGTGGATTGTATTCCTGTTTGTGGCGTTTAAAACGCTGCGTCGGAAATAAGGCGTTCACGCCGCATCCGACAAAACGAAGTCAACCATCTGAATCCGCTCTCATCCATTCGATGAGAGCGGATTTTTTAATTACTGCTTAAATGCACCTGCCAGGGAGCGAATATCATTGCCGGTTGGCGACTGATGAAGCCGCAGACCAAACTCTTCGACAATCGCAAATATATGGTCGAAAATATCAGCCTGAATACTTTCATATTCCAGCCACACCACGGTGTTGGTAAACGCATAGATCTCGAGCGGTAAACCGTTATCGCCAGGAGCCAGTTGGCGTACCATTAAGGTCATATCTTTACGAATCCGCGGATGGTTACGTAGATATTCGTTCAGATAGGCGCGAAAGGTTCCAATATTGGTCATTCGACGCAGGTTTAATACCGACTCCGTAGAACCTTGCTGGCGATTCCACTCATTAATTTCCTGATGGCGGCTGGTTAAATAAGGTTTTAACAAATGCGCTTTATTCAGACGTTGCATTTCGTCTTCATCAAGAAAATGAATACTGGTGACATCAATGCTGATACTGCGTTTAATACGTCGCCCGCCGGATGCTGACATCCCGCTCCAGTTTTTAAAGGAGTCAGAAACCAGAGACCAAGTAGGAATAGTGGTAATGGTATTGTCCCAGTTACGCACTTTGACGGTGGTTAACCCAATATCGATCACCGCGCCATCCGCGCCGTATTTCGGCATCTCCAGCCAGTCGCCCAGTTTCAGCATATCGTTCGCGGAAAGCTGAATACCTGCCACCAGACCAAGAATCGGATCTTTAAATACCAACATCAGCACGGCAGCCATTGCACCAAGACCGCTGATCAGAATCGCTGGCGATTGACCAATCAGCAGCGAGATCATCAAAATGCCGACCAGAATCGCGCCGATCAGTTTAATCCCCTGAAATATCCCTTTCAGCGGTAACTGAGACGCCGCCGGGAATTTCTGCGCCAGATTCAAAATAACATCCAGCAACGAGAAGACTGAAAGCAGTGCATACATCATGATCCACAACTGCGCGCAGGTGGTCAGAATATCAGCCGCTTCGGTGCCTTTTTGCAGCCAGAATACCGCCTGAATATTGACGATAATCCCCTGCAAGGTGAAAGCTAAACGGTGGAAGAGTTTATTCTGGGTAATGATTTGCAACCATAGCCGTGAACTGGCGATGGCACGTTTTTCGAAGGTCCGTAGTACTACCCAGTGCAAAATAATATGCACTACAACGGCAGTCAGAAAAATAATACCGAAAATCATCACCATCGAGGTGGTGTGATCAAACTCAATACCCGCTAAATCTTCAACCTGGGATATTAAATCCTGCATAACGTCTCCTTTATACAACAGTAGCCTATGATGACGGCTGAAACAGGGTTATGCAAATCAGGATAATCTGAGGGGAAATAGCCGGGCGGATGCCCGGCAAAGGAGAATTACACTTCAGTTATGGTGATGTCTTGCGGCAGACGGGATTTCGGCAGTGTAGCGTTGAAATCTTCGACGCTGTGATGACCTACCGGAACAACCACCAGGCTGGTGTAGCCTTTCTCTTTCAGACCAAATTCTTCATCGAGGATTGCTGCGTCAAAACCTTCGATTGGCACCGCGTCCAGACCCAGCGCCGCAACGCCCAGCAGGAAGTTACCGACATTGAGGTAAACCTGTTTTGCCATCCACTCAGCATCATCATGCAGATCTTTACGGTGCATATCGGCGAAGAATTTGCGGCCTTTATCGTTCGCGGCTTTCGCTTCCGGCGTGGCAAAGCGGCCATCGGCATCTTCCTGGTCAACAACCTGTTTCAGCCAGGCATCGTCCATCGCGGTTTTCGCGCAGAACACCACGACGTGCGAGGCATCAAGCATTTTGCGCTCGTTGAACACGTAATTACCGGCAGCGGATTTGGCAACACGCGCTTTGCCTTCTTCCGTGCTGGCAACAATAAAATGCCATGGCTGGGAGTTGGTGCTGGATGGGCTGTATTGCAGCAGCGTTTTGATCTGCTCGGCCTGTTCCGGGGTAAGTTTTTTGCTGGCATCAAATGCCTTAGTGGAATGACGCTTTAAGGCGACAGAAATGATATCCATAAAGACTCCATGTGTAAGTAATTTTGCGTGCCAGCAGATTACAAGGTTCAACGAGAAATGGTAAGCGAGAAAAATGCGCTATAGATTTTCGCTTTTAGTCTGGGCGCAATCTTTTTTGATCGCGTTTAGATAAGCCATCAACCACTAAATTCCATGAATCATCGATAAGATCGCGCAGTAACGCTTCGGAGATCTCATCGCCTGGATACACTGAAATCCAGTGCTTCTTATTCATGTGATATCCTGGCTTAATGCTCGGGTATATCTGCTGATTTAACAGGGATTTTTGTGGATCGGACTTCAAATTGATAAAGGGGACGCCGCGCAGCTCCGACGACAGCATAAAAATCTTGCCGCCAATTTTAAAAACATCGAACTCCGGGCCAAAAGGCCAGCAAAGCTCGACAAAGGGTAACTCAAGGGCCAGGCGTTTCGCCGTTTCGTGCAGTGATTGCTTATCCATAAACGTTCCTTTAGGCGAAGGAGAATAAGCAAAGTATGCCGTGAAGTACGGCGATAATCGACGTTTAATCCGCCAGCGAGAACCAGCGTCGCCAGATAAAGCGCAGAACAAAATACTCAATTGCGCCCAGCACTAAAAACCACAGGCAAAACAATAAAGTGTAAAGCTGGCTAAGATCCATCAGATGGAACGTGCTCACCAGTTTTTGTGCCAGCGTCAGCCCCAGTGCGGGGGCGGGCAGCAGCAGGCAAGAGAGGAAAGCCATCAGCAAAATGCCTGCTGCGGTGGTTAAGGTTTCTAAAGGGTGTTTCATAACATTGTTAAATGTAAGTTAAAACACCATTGTCAGGGATATTCTTCTGTAAGGCAATTCCCGACTTATTCTCCGGCCCAAATCTCACAATGCTTTTTCACCAGTCCAATCAGCGAGCCGCCATCGGCGACGAAATCACGCATCAGCTGCGCTTCATTCAGACCGCTGACGACCTGGCGATGCAGGGCCTCAATCGCGCTCGATGCGCCAATTTTATCTGCGGAAGGGGCGATTTTTTCCAGTAAACGTAAGGTGTCTTCCGTTAGTGGCCGACGATCGCCAGTGTGCGGATCGGTAATGGCACCTTCCAGCCCATAACGGCAGGCCTGGAAGCGGTTGAATTTATACAGCAGGTAATCTTTTTCCTGATGTTTAAACGGGCGTTCCGTCAGTAACCAGTGGGCGGTAGCCTGAATCAATCCTGCCATATTTACCGCATGGCTAAGGGTTAACGGGGTATCCATTACCCGAACCTCCACCGTGCCAAAATGAGGACTGGGGCGAATATCCCAGTGCAGATCTTTAATGCTGTCGATCATCGTGGTGTAACTCAGACAACGAAACAGGGCTTCAAATTGTTGCCAGTTACTGACCCACGGCATTGGGCCATTGTCGGGAAAGGCGGAAAAAATATTCGGTCTTGAGGAGGCAAAACGCGTATCCGTTCCTTGCATATATGGCGACGCGGCGGAAAGGGCGATAAAGTGCGGCACAAACCGTGACAGGCCGTGCAGCAAATAAATGGCGTCATCGCCACTGGCGCAGCCAACATGGACATGCTGACCAAAAACGGTCGCCTGCTGAATGAGATAACCAAAGTTTTCCAGCGTTCGTTGATAGCGTTCGTTATCGCATACCTCCTGACGCTGCCATTTCTGAAACGGGTGCGTGCCACCGCCGCAAATTTCCAGATGATGGTCTGCGGCTGCCTGCAATACGACTTTCTGCATCGCTGAAAATTGCCCGGCAGCCTGGTTGATATCACGGCAAACATCCGTCGCCAGCTCCAGCATGCTTTCGGTGATATCGTGCTTTACTTCCCCGGCAGTGATCTGATTTTTAACCGCGTCAATCAGCGTTGAAGAGTCCTGGCTTAAGTCATAGCCCAGCGGATTAACCACCTGCATTTCCAGTTCAATACCGAGGGTAAAAGGTTCAGAGACTTGAAAATCGGGTATTGGCATAGGTTTCTCTTATGTTGGCGTTTTCATTTGAGTATAGAAGTGGGAGCGACTGGGCGAGATGCGGAAGTTCTGGAATGTTTTTTTTTGGTGATGGTGAACTGATTGTGACTGAAGAAGTTTGGCTACTTTGCAATGTGCCAGGTTATGGCAGAGCTGGCTGGCGGCGGAGAATTTTGATGATTGAGGGGCGAAGGAAAAACTGGCTTAGTTTCGGTTGATCTAATGCGTAGTGAGAAGTCCGAAATAAGACCAACTGTATAAATAAACAGCTATTTTGCTAAGGAAGGGTAAGATGACTGCGGGTGCCTGAAGCTTTCCGGTTTCAGGTTTACTCTGAGGTCTGGAAAGATGAAGCCCCAGGAGATATTTCTATCAACCCTGGGGCTGCCACTCCAAACCCGAACAATTTGGATGGTAGTCCCTTCTTCGCATGGAGGCAATATAAACATGCTGACGAAATATGCCCTTGTGGCAGTCATAGTGCTGTGTTTGACGGTGCTGGGATTTACGCTTCTGGTCGGAGACTCGCTGTGTGAGTTTACGGTGAAGGAACGTAATATTGAGTTTAAGGCTGTTCTCGCTTACGAACCGAAGAAGTAGCCGTTGTGCGGGGAGTAATTCCCGCATATCCGGTTGTCAGGTCAGGGTGGTAAGGCACCTGTTTTACACTTTCGCCCGCGGTCAGTGATGGCTGCGGGCGATGTCGTTTTAAGGGCAATGATCAGTTTTGCCAACAGAAGTCCGAAACAGGACTCACTGTATAAATAAACAGCTATTTCGCTAAGGAAGGGTAAGATAACGGCGGGTGCCTGAAGCTTTCCTGTTTCAGGTTTACTCTGAGGTCTGGAAAGATGAAGCCCCAGGAGATATTTCTATCAACCCTGGGGCTGCCACTCCGAACCTCAACAACTCGGATGGTAGTCCCTTCTTCGCATGGAGGCAATATAAACATGCTGACGAAATATGCCCTTGTGGCAGTCATAGTGCTGTGTTTAACGGTGCTGGGATTTACACTTCTGGTCGGCGACTCGCTGTGTGAGTTTACCGTAAAGGAACGTAATATTGAGTTCAGGGCTGTTCTCGCTTACGAACCGAAGAAGTAGCCGTTGTGCGGGGAGTAATCCCCGCATATCCGGTTGTCAGGTCAGGATGGTAAGGCTCCTGCTTTACATTTTCGCCCGCGGTCAGCAATGGCTGCGGGCGATTTCGTTTAACTGGCATGGGCGATAATACCAATGAAAAGTCCGGAACAGGATTTACTGTATAAATAAACAGCCATTTTGCTAAGGAAGGGTAAGATAACGGCGGGTGCCTGAAGCTTTCCGGTTAACTCTGAGGTCTGGAAAGATGAAGCCCCAGGAGATATTTCTATCAACCCTGGGGCCGCCACTCCAAACCAGACAATTTGGATGGTAGTCCCTTCTTCGCATGGAGGCAATATAAACATGCTGACGAAATATGCCCTTGTGGCAGTCATAGTGCTGTGTTTGACAGTGCTGGGATTTACGCTTCTGGTCGGCGACTCGCTGTGTGAGTTCACCGTAAAGGAACGTAATATTGAGTTCAGGGCTGTTCTCGCTTACGAACCGAAGAAGTAGCCGTTGTGCGGGGAGCAATCCCCGCATATCCGGTTGTCAGGTCAGGATGGTAAGGCACCTGCTTTACACTTTCGCCCGTGGTCAGTGATGGCTGCGGGCGAATCGTACCAGATGTTGTCAATTAATCGTGTTGGCACAGCGTTATGACTATTTTTTCTTTTATCTGCCAGTGCACAGCAAACTGCTCATCCTCTAGTCGAATGATGATCTGCTGTTTATTCCAGCTAATTATCTGATAATCCAGAAAACCTTGAGCGGCCTGTATCTTGCTTGCCTTAAATGCGCTCTCTTTGGCGGAAAATGCCAGTGTCAGCGCCAGAGAAAAGGTTAAACCGCATTCTGCGAGTCGCTCGTGTTCTGCTGGTGTAATAATGTTGTCTGTCAATTCTCTTGCGGTTTGTACAGAGAAAATCTCTTCGATATCAATGCCAATCGGTTGACGAGATACCACGGCTAATGCCGTAGTCCCGCAGTGGCTAATACTGCCGTATACCTCCGCAGGCCACACAGGTTGGCGTAGCTCGCCGATTGCGGGCACACATTTATAGCCATATTCCCGCAAGGCGTAAACAGCAGCGATCCGTCCGGCTAAATGCTCTGTTTTACGTTTACGTCCAGCGTGTTGCAGTTGTGCGTAGTGTGGCAGCCAGAGTAAATCCTGCTCGCGAAAACTCACCGGATCGAACTCAACAAAATGCAGCGTATGTCCGGCAAAGGGGAGGGAGGTATGCGTAGTTTTCATGTCGACCATATTAGAGACTGATGACAAACGCAAAACTGCCTGATGCGCTACGCTTATCAGGCCTACACTATCCTGCAATATATTGAATTGGCAAAATTTTTGTAGGCCGGATAAGGCGTTCACGCCGCATCCGGCATGAACGACGCGCACTTTGTCAACAATCTGACGTTAGCATCAGAAGTGCGTATTAATGCTCATATACCATGTACGTCCCGGCTCGTTATAGGTATACGCCCCGGCACCGGCGATATAGTTGGCTCCTGCCAGATCGCCCGTGGTCTGGGCATTACCCGCACGCCACAAACGTTTGTCGAACAGGTTGTCCACGCCGCCGGTCAGACTGACATTCTTCGTCACATCCCAGGTCGCGCTCAGACCCACAATGCTGTACGGACTGATTTCTTTGGTTTCCGGGCCAACCGCTGGCTGACCTTTATAGTTGTACTTCTTCGGCTGCTGCTTGCCGTACCAGGTGAAGGTCGTTTGCATCGACAAATCTTCCCGTGCCTGCCAGCTCAGCGTTGAGTTCAACGTATATTCCGGGATGATCGATAAACGGTCGCCCGTAGTTTTGTTTTCACTCTTCAGCATATAAGTGATGTTGTTGGTCCACATCACCGTTTCGCTAACCGGTACGTTTAACGATCCTTCCAGACCTTCAACCACCGCTTTCGGCACGTTATCCCACTGATAGAGATCGGTGCCGACTGCGTTTTGCCCTACAGCCACATAGCCCGCTTCAATCTTATTGCGATAATCGTTACGGAACCAGGTGACGCCAGCCAGCCAGCCGTCGCGTTTGAACTCCAGCCCAATCTCTTTGTTGATACTGGTTTCCGCTTTCAGGTCGTCGTTACCCTGCAAATAGCAGCCGCCCGCGCTGGCATAGCAGCCCTGACCTTTACTGTAGAGAATGTAGTTCGGGTTAGTCTGGTACAGGCTCGGCGCTTTATAAGCACGGGCGATGCCCATTTTCAGCGTGAAGTCATCGCCTAAACCTTGCGATATATTCAGCGCCGGACTCCAGTTATTGCCGACAATGCTGTGATGATCGAAACGCAGCCCCGGCGTTACGATGGTGCTGTCAGTCAGCTCCATGTTGTTTTCGGCAAATAGCGAGAAAATTTCTGCCTTTGAATATGGGCTACGGTCGGTGGCACTCACACCATCAATAGCACCGCCGGTATTCGTTCCGGTCAGCGCCTGGGTGTTGGAATTTAAGTCCTTCATCCGCTGCTGATTCCACTCAGTCCCCAGCGTCAGCGTCTGGTTAACGAGGAAATCAATCGGCAGGTTAACTTCGCTGTGCAACATCACGTCATCAAGATCGATATCGACGAAATCTTGTGTCGCTTTTTCGTTAAATTTCCCTTCGGTGCCGCCCGCCAAACCTTCCGGTATACGCGAGTTACGGGTGTGTTCGTACTGCACCCAATTGCTGGTGGTCACGCCGTTATCCCAGCCACCGTTCCAGGTCAGCGAGTAGTTCTGGCGATACAGGCGGTTGGTTTCATCGCCATATTTCGAGCGCGTATAGGAATCGGAGTTGGTGTTTTGGGTATCACCTGCATACAGGTTACCCTGGCGGCTGTAGCCCGCTTCAAGTTCGAGTGATTGCATAGGGGCGAAGTCCCAACGCACCACGCCATTGATATCTTTGTTGATCACCCCTTCGCGCCCGGCTGGTAACGTCGTGGCATACGTTCCGGCACGCGCTGACTGATGGCCCTGGTTAATATCCCACGCATCAGCCTGAGTTTTGTCGAGGTTGCCATATAAACGGAAGCTGAATTGGTCGCCCAGCGGACCGGTCAAGCTGAAATTGGTGCGTTTGGTGGCACCTTCCTCTTTATGCTCTGGCGCATTGAAATAAGCATCCCAGGAGCCGTGCCACTCGCCGCTGCCTTTTTTGGTAATGATGTTAACCACGCCGCCCGCCGCGCCGTTGCCATAACGCGCAGCTGCCGGACCACGCAGAACTTCAATACGTTCAATCATTTCAGGCGGCACCCAGGAGGTATCACCACGGGTATCACGCTCGCCACGCCAGCCCTGACGCACCGAGTTACGGCTGCTGACAGGCTTACCGTCAATCAAAATCAGCGTGTTTTCCGGACCCATGCCGCGAATATCAATCTGGCGGTTATTACCACGCTGACCACTAGTGGAGTTACCTGTCAGGTTAACGCCAGGCATGGTACGAATGATCTCCGATACATCGCGGGCAACCGGGTTTTTGCGGATTTCATCTGCGGTGATGGTCGAAACGCCTGGCGCCTGCAAGTTCTGCTCGGCGGCGGTAACGACAATAGTATCGTCATGTGAAACAGGAGTATCGGTTGGCTCTTGTGCCTGCGCTACCCCATAAATCCCCAGATTGACCAACAAGGCCAGGGAATGAATCTTCTTGTTCATTGTTTTATTCCTGCATTTTTGCCACGAATTGCAACTGTCGGGCGTAGTCGTCATCAATACGACGTATCCCGCTACCGCGAAAACCTTTGATCCTGAAAGACACGCAGTGCAGTTGGTTAATTAATGTCCGCGCTTCCCACGGCGCGCCATTACGCTATTGCAAATGCAAATAGTTATCAATAATATTATCAATATATTTCTGCAATCAATGAAAAATTGCACAGTAAACATGGGGTTATGGTGTGACGGCGTTAAAAGTAGGAAGTGAGAGCTGGTGGCAGTCGAAACATGGCCCGGAATGTCAGCGTCTGAATGACGAAATGTATCAGGTCACTTTCTGGTGGCGTGATCCACAAGGTTCTGAAGACCACTCGACGATAAAGCGCGTATGGGTCTATATCACTGGCGTGACCGATCACCATCAGAACAGCCAGCCCCAGTCGATGCAGCGAATTGCAGGGACCGATGTCTGGCAGTGGACGACACAACTCAATGCCAACTGGCGCGGCAGCTACTGTTTTATTCCTACCGAACGTGATGACATTTTTTCTGCTCCATCACCTGATCGCCTCGAATTGCGCGAAGGCTGGCGAAAACTATTACCCCTGGCGATAGCCGATCCGCTGAATCCACAAAGCTGGAAAGGCGGGCGAGGGCACGCTGTTTCTGCACTCGAAATGCCGCAAGCGCCCCTGCAACCAGGATGGGATTGTCCGCAAGCGCCAGAAACGCCTGCCAAAGAAATTATCTGGAAAAGTGAACGGTTGAAAAATTCACGCCGTGTATGGATTTTTACCACCGGCGATGCAACAGCAGAAGAACGTCCGCTGGCAGTTTTACTTGATGGCGAATTTTGGGCGCAGAGTATGCCCGTCTGGCCTGCGCTGACTTCGTTGACCCATCGTCAGCAACTTCCTCCCGCCGTGTACGTGTTGATCGACGCTATCGACACCACGCAACGTGCCCACGAACTGCCATGTAATGCGGATTTCTGGCTGGCAGTACAGCAAGAGTTATTACCCCAGGTGAAAACTATCGCCCCCTTTAGCGATCGCGCCGATCGTACTGTGGTCGCCGGGCAGAGTTTTGGTGGGCTTTCCGCGCTGTATGCCGGACTGCACTGGCCTGAACGCTTTGGCTGTGTATTAAGCCAGTCGGGATCGTACTGGTGGCCGCACCGGAGCGGTCAGCAAGAGGGCATGTTACTTGAACAGCTCAAAGCTGGTGAAGTTAGCGCCGAAGGTCTGCGCATTGTGCTGGAAGCGGGTCTTCGCGAGCCGATGATTATGCGGGCCAATCAGGCGCTGTATGCGCAATTACCCCCCCTAAAAGAATCCATTTTCTGGCGTCAGGTTGACGGCGGACATGATGCGCTTTGTTGGCGCGGTGGCTTGATGCAGGGGCTAATCGACCTCTGGCAACCACTTTTCCATGACAGGAGTTGAATATGGCATTCAGTAATCCCTTCGATGATCCGCAGGGCGTGTTTTACATTTTACGCAATGCGCAGGGGCAATTCAGTCTGTGGCCGCAACAGTGCGCCTTACCGGCAGGCTGGGATGTTGTGTGTCAGCCGCAGTCACAGGCGTCCTGCCAGCAGTGGCTGGACGCCCACTGGCGTACTCTGACACCGGCGAATTTCATCCAGCAGCAGGAGGCGCAATGAGCCAGCATTTACCTTTAGTTGCCGCACAGCCCGGCATCTGGATGGCAGAAAAACTGTCGGATTTACCCTCCGCCTGGAGCGTGGCGCATTACGTTGAGTTAACCGGAGATGTTGATGCGCCATTACTGGCTCGCGCGGTGGTTGCCGGATTAGCGCAAGCAGATACGCTGCGGATGCGTTTTACGGAAGATAACGGCGAAGTCTGGCAATGGGTCGATGATGCGCTGACGTTCGAACTGCCAGAAATTATCGACCTGCGAACCAACATTGATCCGCACGGTACTGCGCAGGCATTAATGCAGGCGGATTTGCAACAAGATCTGCGCGTCGATAGCGGTAAACCTCTGGTTTTTCATCAACTGATACAGGTGGCAGATAACCGCTGGTACTGGTATCAGCGTTACCACCATTTGCTGGTCGATGGCTTCAGTTTCCCGGTCATTACCCGCCAGATCGCCAACATTTACTGTGCATGGATGCGTGGCGAACCAACACCGGCTTCGCCGTTTACGCCTTTCGCTGATGTCGTGGAAGAGTACCAGCAGTATCGCGAAAGCGAAGCCTGGCAGCGTGATGCGGCATTCTGGGCGGAGCAACGTCGTCAACTACCACCGCCCGCGTCACTTTCTCCAGCCCCTTTACCTGGGCGCAGCGCCTCGGCAGATATTTTGCGTCTGAAACTGGAATTTAACGGCGGGGAATTCCGCCAGTTGGCTACGCAACTTTCAGGTGTACAACGTACCGATATAGCCCTTGCGCTGGCGGCTTTGTGGCTGGGGCGATTGTGCAACCACATGGACTATGCCGCCGGATTTATCTTTATGCGTCGACTGGGCTCAGCTGCGCTGACGGCTACCGGACCTGTGCTCAACGTGTTGCCGTTGGGTATTCACATTGAGGCACAAGAAACATTGCCGCAACTGGCATCCCGACTGGCCGCTCAACTGAAAAAAATGCGTCGTCATCAACGTTACGATGCCGAACAAATTGTCCGTGACAGCGGGCGCGCGGCGGGAGAGGAACCGCTGTTCGGTCCGGTGCTCAATATTAAAGTATTTGATTATCAGTTAGATATTCCGGGGGTACAGGCGCAAACCCATACCCTGGCAACCGGTCCGGTTAATGACCTTGAACTGGCCCTTTTCCCGGATGAAAACGGTGATTTGAGTATTGAGATCCTCGCCAATAAACAGCGTTACGATGAGCCAACGTTAATCAAGCATGCTGAACGGCTGAAAATGCTGACGGCGCAGTTTGCCGCGGATCCGGCGCGGTTGTGCGGCGATGTCGATATTATGCTGCCAGAAGAGTATGCACAGCTGGCGCAGATCAACGCCACTCAGGTTGAGATTCCAGAAACCACACTGAGCGCGCTGGTGGCAGAACAGGCGGCAAAAACGCCGGATGCTCCGGCACTGGCAGATGTGCGTTACCAGTTCAGTTATCGGGAAATGCGCGAGCAGGTGGTGGCGCTGGCGAATCTGCTGCGTGAGCGCGGCGTTAAACCTGGCGACAGCGTAGCGGTGGCACTACCGCGCTCGGTCTTTTTGACTATGGCGCTACATGCGATAGTTGAAGCAGGTGCGGCCTGGCTACCGCTGGATACGGGCTATCCGGACGATCGCCTGAAAATGATGCTGGAAGATGCGTGTCCGTCACTGTTAATCACCACCGATGATCAACTGCCGCGCTTTAGCGATATCCCCAATTTAACCAGTCTTTGCTATAACGCCCCGCTTACACCGCAGGGCAGTGCGCCGCTGCAACTTTCACAACCGCACCACACGGCTTATATCATCTTTACCTCCGGTTCCACTGGCAGGCCGAAAGGGGTGATGGTCGGGCAGACGGCTATCGTTAACCGCCTATTATGGATGCAAAACCACTACCCGCTCACAGGCGAAGATGTTGTTGCCCAAAAAACGCCGTGCAGTTTTGATGTCTCGGTGTGGGAGTTTTTCTGGCCGTTTATTGCTGGGGCGAAACTGGTGATGGCCGAACCGGAAGCGCACCGCGATCCGCTCGCTATGCAGCAATTCTTTGCTGAATATGGCGTAACGACCACGCATTTTGTACCGTCGATGCTGGCGGCGTTTGTTGCTTCGTTGACGCCGGAAACCGCTCGCCAGAGTTGCGCGACGTTGAAACAGGTTTTCTGTAGCGGAGAAGCCTTACCAGCCGATTTATGTCGCGAATGGCAGCAGTTAACCGGCGCGCCGTTACATAATCTTTATGGCCCGACGGAAGCAGCGGTGGATGTGAGCTGGTATCCAGCCTTTGGTGCTGAACTTGCAGCGGTACGCGGCAGCAGTGTGCCGATTGGCTACCCGGTGTGGAACACGGGCCTGCGCATTCTCGATGCGATGATGCATCCGGTGCCGCCGGGTGTGGCAGGCGATCTCTATCTCACCGGTATTCAACTGGCGCAGGGGTATCTTGGACGACCCGATCTGACAGCCAGCCGCTTTATTGCCGATCCTTTCGCGCCAGGTGAACGCATGTACCGTACCGGAGATGTTGCCCGCTGGCTGGATAACGGCGCGGTGGAGTATCTCGGGCGTAGTGATGATCAGCTAAAAATTCGTGGTCAGCGGATTGAACTGGGCGAAATCGATCGTGTGATGCAGGCGCTGCCGGATGTCGAGCAAGCAGTTACCCACGCTTGTGTGATTAATCAGGCGGCAGCCACCGGGGGGGATGCGCGTCAACTGGTGGGCTATCTGGTGTCGCAATCGGGCCTGCCGCTGGATACCAGCGCATTGCAGGCGCAGCTGCGCGAAAAATTGCCTCCGCATATGGTGCCCGTGGTTCTACTGCAACTGCCACAGTTACCACTTAGCGCCAACGGTAAGCTGGATCGCAAAGCCTTACCGTTGCCGGAACTGAAGGCACAAGTGCCGGGGCGTGCGCCGAAAGTGGGCAGTGAAACGATGATCGCCGCGGCGTTCTCGTCATTGCTGGGTTGTGACGTGCAGGATGCTGACGCTGATTTCTTCGCGCTTGGCGGTCATTCGCTACTGGCAATGAAACTGGCAGCACAACTCAGTCGACAGTTTGCCCGTCAGGTGACGCCGGGGCAGGTGATGGTCGCGTCAACCGTTGCCAAACTGGCAACGGTTATTGATGGTGAAGAAGACAGCACCCAGCGCATGGGATTTGAAACCATCCTGCCGTTGCGTGAAGGTAATGGCCCGACGCTGTTTTGTTTCCATCCAGCATCTGGTTTTGCCTGGCAGTTTAGCGTGCTCTCGCGTTATCTCGATCCTCAATGGTCGATTATTGGCATCCAGTCTCCGCGCCCTCATGGCCCCATGCAGACGGCGGCAAACCTGGATGAAGTCTGCGAAGCGCATCTGGCAACGTTACTTGAACAACAACCGCACGGCCCTTATTACCTGCTGGGGTATTCGCTGGGCGGTACGCTGGCGCAGGGGATTGCGGCACGGCTGCGTGCGCGTGGCGAACAGGTGGCATTTCTTGGCTTGCTGGATACCTGGCCGCCAGAAACGCAGAACTGGCAGGAAAAAGAAGCTAATGGTCTGGACCCGGAAGTGTTGGCGGAGATTAACCGCGAACGTGAAGCTTTCCTGGCGGCACAGCAGGGAAATACTTCAACGGAGCTGTTTACAACCATTGAAGGTAACTACGCTGATGCAGTGCGCTTGTTGACCACTGCCCATAGTGTTCCGTTTGATGGAAAAGCGACGCTGTTTGTTGCCGAACGCACGCTTCAGGAGGGGATGACTCCCGAACGGGCCTGGGCACCATGGATTGCGGAGCTGGATATCTATCGTCATGATTGCGCGCATGTGGATATTATCTCGCCGATGGCGTTTGAAAAAATAGGGCCAATTATTCGTGCGACGCTAAATAAGTAAATTTATATTATCTATAAACCCATAATTACAATAAATGATTATGGGTTTATTATTTATTTAATTTATCAATTTAACGGGTATTTCTCTGAAATAGAGTGAATGTTGCATTCAGTGGGAGGAATTTACAAACTTCAGCTTCGGATAAATCTCACCAACTGGTAAAGTGGGGGCCGTGGAGATTTACTCTTATTGGACCCATTTCAGGTTATACCGCATGTCATCACTGAATATTAAACAGGGAAGTGACGCTCATTTTCCCGAGTATCCTCTGGCGTCGCCCAGTAATAATGAAATTGATTTACTTAATCTAATCGACGTTTTATGGCGGGCAAAAAAAACGGTCATGGCGGTCGTTTTTGCGTTTGCCTGCACAGGATTGCTGATCTCTTTCATCCTGCCGCAAAAATGGACTAGCTCTGCCGTCATTACTCCCGCAGAGGCTATTCAGTGGCAGGACCTCGAGAAAAACTTTACTAAACTGCGCGTTCTGGATCTTGATGTTAATCTCGATCGTAATGGAGCATTTAATCTATTTATCAAGAAGTTTCAGTCTATTAGCTTACTGGAAGAGTACCTGCGCTCATCACCTTATGTGATGGACCAATTAAAAGAGGCGAAAATCGACGAACTGGATTTGCATCGCGCTATCGTCGCATTGAGCGAAAAAATGAAAGCGGTTGATGACAATGCCAGTAAGAAAAAAGATGAACCGTCACTGTATACCTCCTGGACGCTAAGTTTCACCGCGCCAACCAGTGAAGAGGCGCAGACCGTTTTGAGCGGGTATATCGATTATATCTCTGCGTTGGTGGTGAAAGAGTCGCTAGAAAACGTCCGTAATAAACTGGAAATCAAAACCCAGTTTGAAAAAGAAAAACTGGCTCAGGATCGCATTAAAACGAAAAACCAACTTGATGCAAACATTCAGCGCCTCAATTATTCACTCGACATTGCCAACGCGGCAGGAATTAAAAAGCCCGTTTATAGCAATGGTCAGGCAGTTAAAGATGACCCCGACTTTTCTATTTCTCTCGGCGCAGACGGTATTGAACGTAAACTGGAAATTGAAAAAGCGGTCACTGACGTTGCGGAGCTGAATGGTGAATTACGTAATCGTCAGTATCTAGTCGAGCAATTAACAAAAACAAATGTCAACGATGTGAATTTTACGCCGTTTAAATATCAGTTGCGTCCGTCATTACCGGTAAAAAAAGATGGTCCGGGTAAGGCGATTATCGTGATCCTTTCTGCGTTGATCGGCGGTATGGTGGCTTGTGGTAGCGTGCTGTTGCGCCATGCCATGGCATCCAGAAAACAGGATGCCATGATGGCAGACCACTTAGTTTAAATCTTCGCGGTTGAAGGTGCCGTTCGTCCGAGCGGCACCACAAGCGGAGTTCCGGCTACCGGATCGTCAATGATCATGCAACGCAAACCATAAATACGCTCAATCAGTTCAGCAGTGACTATCTCTTTTGGTGCTCCTTGAGCGACAATTTTCCCTTCACGTAATGCAATCAAATGGCTAGCGTACCGACAGGCCTGATTAAGATCGTGCAGTACCGCCGCCAGGGTATAGCCTTTCTCGCGGTTCAGTTCGCTTAACAATTCCAGCAAATCAATCTGATGACTGATATCCAGCCAGGTGGTGGGTTCGTCGAGTAGCATAATTGCCGTTTCCTGGGCCAGCACCATCGCGATCCACGCTCGCTGACGTTGCCCACCGGAGAGGGTATCAACGCTTTGATTTGCCAGATGAGTTATTCCTGTGGCCTGCATCGCTTTCGTTACCGCTTCTTCATCTTCTTTACGCCAGCGGGTAAACAGCGGTTGATGCGGGTAACGCCCGCGCGCTACCAACTCCTGCACGGTGATATCTCCTGGCGTGGTAGCGTTTTGCGCCAGCAGACCAATCCGGCGTGCGACCTCTTTACTGGCGTAATGTTGAATGTGCTCGCCATCCAGCCAGACATGCCCGTGAGCAGGCGTCATCAGGCGGCTTAAGGTACGCAGTAACGTGGATTTACCGCAGCCATTTGGCCCGATAATCGCTGTGAAGTGACCATCAGGAATTTCTACAGTCAGATTTTCCGCAACGGTATATTTGCCATATCCGAGGGTTAACTGTTCGCCGCGCAAACGGGCTACTGATTCGGTCATTTTTTGCGAGACTCCTGAATTAACAAGACGATAAGATAAATACCGCCGAGGCTGACGGTAACGACGCCAACCGGAAGTTGATACGGCATAAACAGTTGTTGAGCACAGAGATCGGCTGCCAGCAGTAACAGCGCACCGCACAGCGCTGCCTGGGTTAGACCCCAGCGAGCGGTGCCGCTGATGCGGCGGGCAATGTGTGGCGCGACTAAAGCAATAAAGGAAATCGGCCCCGCCAGGGCAGTGGCAGCTGCGGTAAGTACTACGGCGACCAGCATCATTAACAGCCGTGAACGTTCGACGCTGACGCCTAACGCACACGCGGTGTCATCACCCATCTCCAGCAAGCGCATCCGCCTTACCAGTAAGGCGGCGGCAATTAGCATCAATATAATGATGGGCGCGGAGGGCGAGGTTTTTGCCCACGTCAGGCCATTGAGCGATCCGGCATTCCACAAACCCGCTGTTAGCGCCGTTTCTAATGACGCTTTCAGCAACAGCCAGGTATTAAAGGCCACCAGCATGGCGCGAACACCGATGCCGATAATAATCAACCGAAAGGTGTCGATACCGTTACGCCAGGCAAGCAGCCAGACCAGCAGTGAAGTGACAATGCCGCCCGCCATTGCTGCCAGCGCGATAGCCGTCAGGTCCTGACCAAACAGCACCATCGCCACCAGCACGCCGCTCCACGCTCCGGTGTTAAAGCCCATTACATCAGGGCTGCCGAGCGGGTTACGCATCAACGACTGAAAAATCGCGCCGCTGACGCCCAACGCCGCACCAATCAACAGCGCCATTAGTACCCGCGGTAAACGCCATTCGGTGACCACCATTGTCATACTGCGCGGTGCGTCACCCATCAGCGCGGCAAATACCTGCGAGGTTTCCAGCGTGACGGCACCGCTGCGTAATCCCCACACGCTTGCCATCACACAGGCTATTAGCAACAGCAGACAGGTGATAATTAATCGACGAGAGACGTAAATCATGCGCCACCTCGCGTTTTACGTCGTACAAGGAAGATCAGCACTGGTGCGCCAATAAAGGCACTGACTACAGAAACGCGCAGTTCGCCGGGAACAATCACCCGCCCGATAATATCGGCAAACAGCAGCAGGGTAGGTGTGGCGAGCAGCGTGACGGGCAGCGACCAGCGATGATCGGCACCTACCAGCCAGCGCGCCATATGCGGCATCATCAGGCCAATAAAGGCAATCGGGCCAACTACCGCCGTCGCACTACCACAAAGCACGGTAATCGCCAGCAGCCCAATCAACTGTGTGCGTGCTACGCGACTGCCCAGCGCCGTCGCGGTGTCACTGCCAAGGCTTAAACTGTTCAGCGCGCGGCTCAGTAATAGCGCAGTTGCTCCGGCGATCAGCACCGGGATCAGCACCACTTTTAAGGTGTGTAAATTACGGATATCCAGCGAACCGGCTTGCCAGAAACGCAGTTGATCGTAGACGTCGGGATTAAGCAGGGCGATGCCGCTGGTCAGTCCTTCCAGCACTGCCGCCAGTGCCACGCCCGCCAGGGTTAAACGCACCGGACTTAACTGCCCGCCGCCCTGGCTGCCGGTAAAGGCAACAATCAACGAGGCCACCAGCGCCCCGGCGAAGGCCATCGCCAGTTGTTCCTGCGCGGATGAGTAACCAAACAGCGCCGCGCCCAGCACAATGGCAAAGCTGGCTCCGGCGTTCACGCCAAGCAAGCCGGGGTCGGCAAGTGGGTTTCGGGTGAGGGTTTGCATTAACGCCCCGGCAAGGCCAAGCGCGCCGCCTGCCAGTAAACCGGCAAGGGTACGCGGCAGTCGCGCGTCGAGCACGATGGTGCAGTCGGCGCTTTGGCAGGTGCCGGAGAGGGCCTCCAGCACTACGGAAGCGGGGAGTGATTTTGCTCCAATGAGCAGGCTTAATGCCGTCGCGATAATCAGTAATAACAGCAATCCGGGCACGGCAATGGCGCGTGTCACGGCAACAGAACCAGACATACGAACTTCCATGATAATGAAATTAATTATCGTTATCGATCTTATTTGGATATGTTAGCATGTGCAGCCTAAGAATAGGTATTTAAAATATTTGATGGCAAGGCATTGTAATGAATAAACAATCCTGGCTGCTTAACCTCAGCCTGTTGAAAACGCACCCGGCGTTTCGCGCAGTATTCCTCGCTCGTTTTATCTCTATTGTTTCTCTGGGTTTGCTCGGCGTCGCGGTGCCAGTGCAGATCCAGATGATGACGCATTCTACCTGGCAGGTGGGGCTTTCGGTGACGCTGACCGGCGGGGCGATGTTTGTCGGCTTGATGGTCGGCGGTGTGCTGGCGGATCGCTATGAGCGCAAAAAAGTAATTTTGCTGGCGCGCGGCACCTGTGGCATTGGCTTCATTGGTCTGTGCCTGAACGCGTTGCTGCCGGAGCCGTCTTTGCTGGCAATCTATTTACTCGGATTATGGGATGGCTTTTTCGCGTCACTTGGCGTTACGGCGCTGCTGGCGGCCACTCCGGCATTAGTTGGGCGTGAAAATTTAATGCAGGCCGGGGCAATCACCATGTTGACCGTGCGGCTGGGATCGGTAATTTCGCCCATGATTGGCGGCTTACTGCTGGCGACTGGCGGCGTAGCCTGGAACTACGGGCTGGCGGCGGCGGGCACGTTTATTACCTTGCTACCGTTGTTAAGCCTTCCGGCGCTACCTCCGCCACCGCAACCGCGTGAGCATCCGTTGAAATCATTACTGGCAGGATTTCGTTTTCTGCTCGCCAGCCCGCTGGTGGGAGGGATTGCACTGCTGGGGGGATTATTGACGATGGCGAGCGCGGTACGGGTACTGTATCCGGCGCTGGCTGACAACTGGCAGATGTCGGCGGCACAGATTGGTTTTCTCTATGCGGCGATCCCGATCGGTGCAGCTATTGGCGCGTTAACCAGCGGGAAGCTGGCACATAGCGCGCGACCAGGGTTATTGATGCTGCTCTCCACGCTGGGATCGTTCCTCGCCATTGGTTTGTTTGGCCTGATGCCGATGTGGATTTTAGGCGTGGTTTGTCTGGCGCTGTTCGGCTGGTTGAGCGCGGTTAGTTCGTTGCTGCAATACACAATGCTGCAAACGCAAACCCCGGAAGCGATGTTAGGGCGGATTAACGGTTTGTGGACTGCACAAAACGTGACGGGCGATGCTATAGGCGCAGCGCTGTTGGGCGGTCTGGGAGCGATGATGACGCCGGTGGCCTCCGCAAGCGCGAGTGGTTTTGGTTTGTTGATTATCGGCGTGTTGTTGTTGCTGGTACTGGTGGAGTTGCGTCGTTTTCGCCAGACGCCGCCACAGGTGACAGCGTCTGACAGTTAATGCTTAGAACAGCGCCTTAAGCCTATCCAGCACTTGCATGGCGCTGTAGTAATCCAGTCGGAACGTCTCGGTTCCCAGCGCATAAACCTGCTTGTTTTGTACTGCAGGCAGGTGTGCGAGCAGTGGATTGGCATAAATCGCATCGGCGTCTTTCTGATCACCGGCGAACAGGAATAGCGACTCGCCATTTAACCCTGCCGCCAGATTTTCCCCACCAAGCTGAATGATGTCATGGCGTTTGCCCTGGCTTTGGCTGGCGTTTAAGCCTGCGGGCAACCTGGCCAGCGTAAAGCCGAGTTGTTCCAGCATCTGCCCTTGTGCTGATTCAGCTGTCCAGAGATTGGCACTGTGCGCGGCGGCGGTATAGACAATGGCAGTGACCGGCTGCGGCGGTAATTTGATTTGCTCTTTCGCCGCCGTCAGTTGCTTATCAAACTGTGCAATCCGCTCTGCCGCTTGTTTCTCATGCCCGGTAATTTCGCCAAGTTGCGTTAACAGCGACTGCCAGCTTTTATCGTCGTAATTGATGATTAACGTTGGTGCGATAGTGGAAAGCTGATCGTATAGCGCTAGCGCTGAATCGCCGCCGGTCGCGCTAATTAAAATCAGATCTGGCATTTGTGCCGCTACTGCTTCGGCGTTCGGTTCGCCGATATAGAGACGTTGCAGTTTGCGTTCTTTCGCTACCTTGCTCCACTGGCGTAAAAAACCCTGGTCATCCGCTACGCGGTTATTCGGCGTGGTCGCGCCGCTGGCGATCACTGGTGCATCAATCGCCAGCAGTGAGCCGGTCAGGGTGACGCTGGTGGAAACAATACGTTGCGGCTGGCTTTCCAGGGTATGAGTACCACGACTGTCAGTAATCTGACGCGGCCAGTCGGCAGCCTGAACTGCGGATATTCCTGAAAGCAAAATTCCGGTTAAAAGAAGGGCGTTGCGGTAGAGCGGGGCGAGTCTCACAAATCAGCTTCCTGTTATTAATGAAGTTAATGCTTCTCATTTTCATTGTAACCACAAGCAGATGCAACCCCGACTTGCAGATTGCGTTACCTCAAGAGTTGACATAGTGCTCGTTTGCTTTTAGGTTAGCGACCGAAAAATATAAATGATAATCATTATTAAAGCCTTTATCATTTTGTGGAGGATGATATGGATACGTCACTGGCTGAGGAAGTACAGCAGACCATGGCAACACTTGCGCCCAATCGCTTTTTCTTTATGTCGCCGTACCGCAGTTTTACGACGTCAGGATGTTTCGCCCGCTTTGATGAACCGGCTGTGAACGGGGATTCGCCCGACAGTCCCTTCCAGCAAAAACTCACCGCGCTGTTTGCCGATGCCAAAGCGCAGGGCATTAAAAATCCGGTGATGGTGGGGGCGATTCCCTTCGATCCACGTCAGCCTTCGTCGCTGTATATTCCCGAATCCTGGCAGTCGTTCTCCCGGCAGGAAAAACAGACTTCAGCTCGCCGTTTCACCCGCAGCCAGTCGCTGAACGTGGTGGAACGTCAGGCAATTCCTGAACAAGCTACGTTTGAACAGATGGTTGCCCGTGCCGCCGCACTTACCGCCACGCCGCAAGTCGACAAAGTGGTGTTGTCACGGTTGATTGATATCACAACTGACGCCGCCATTGATAGTGGCGTATTGCTGGAACGGTTGATTGCGCAAAACCCGGTTAGTTACAACTTCCATGTGCCGTTAGCTGATGGTGGCGTCCTGCTGGGAGCCAGCCCGGAACTGCTGCTGCGTAAAGACGGCGAGCGTTTTAGCTCGATTCCGTTAGCCGGTTCCGCGCGTCGTCAGCCGGATGACGTGCTTGATCGCGAAGCGGGTAATCGTCTGCTGGCGTCAGAAAAAGATCGCCATGAACATGAACTGGTGACTCAGGCGATGAAAGAGGTACTGCGCGAACGCAGTAGTGAGTTACACGTTCCATCCTCCCCACAATTGATCACCACACCGACGCTGTGGCATCTCGCAACACCCTTTGAAGGCAAAGCGAATTCGCAAGAAAACGCACTGACTCTGGCCTGTCTGCTGCACCCGACCCCCGCGCTGAGCGGTTTCCCGCATCAGGCCGCGACCCAGGTGATTGCTGAGCTGGAACCGTTCGACCGCGAACTGTTTGGCGGCATTGTCGGTTGGTGTGACAGCGAAGGTAACGGCGAGTGGGTGGTGACCATCCGCTGCGCGAAGCTGCGGGAAAATCAGGTGCGTCTGTTTGCCGGAGCGGGGATTGTGCCTGCGTCCTCACCGTTGGGTGAATGGCGCGAAACGGGCGTCAAACTTTCTACCATGTTGAACGTTTTTGGATTGCATTAAGGAGCGAGGATGAGCATTCCATTCACCCGCTGGCCGGAAGAGTTTGCCCGTCGCTATCGGGAAAAAGGCTACTGGCAGGATTTGCCGCTGACCGACATTCTGACCCGTCATGCCGCAAGCGACAGCATCGCGGTCATCGACGGCGAGCGTCAGTTGAGTTACCGGGAACTGAATCAGGCGGCGGATAATCTCGCCTGTAGCTTGCGTCGTCAGGGCATTAAACCCGGTGAAACCGCACTGGTACAACTGGGTAACGTCGCTGAATTGTATATTACCTTTTTCGCGCTGCTAAAACTGGGCGTTGCGCCGGTGCTGGCGCTGTTCAGCCATCAGCGTAGTGAGCTGAATGCATACGCCAGCCAGATTGAACCGGTGTTACTGATTGCCGATCGCCAACATGCGCTATTTAGCGGGGATGACTTCCTTAATACGTTTGTTGCAGAGCACTCCTCCATTCGCGTGGTGCAACTGCTGAACGATAGCGGCGAACATAACTTGCAGGATGCGATTAACCATCCGGCAGAGGATTTTATTGCCACACCGTCACCTGCCGATGAAGTGGCCTATTTTCAGCTTTCCGGCGGTACCACCGGCACACCGAAACTGATCCCACGCACTCACAATGACTATTACTACAGCGTACGTCGTAGCGTCGAGATTTGTCAGTTCACGCAACAGACACGCCACCTGTGCGCGATTCCTGCGGCCCACAACTACGCCATGAGTTCGCCAGGATCGCTGGGCGTCTTTCTCGCTGGCGGCACGGTCGTTCTGGCTGCCGACCCTAGCGCCACGCTCTGCTTCCCATTGATTGCAAAACATCAGGTGAACGTCACTGCGCTGGTGCCACCAGCAGTCAGTCTGTGGTTACAGGCGCTGACCGAAGGTGAAAGCCGGGCGCAGCTTGCCTCGCTGAAACTGTTACAGGTCGGTGGCGCACGTCTTTCTGCCACGCTTGCGGCGCGTATTCCCGCAGAGATTGGCTGCCAGTTACAGCAGGTATTCGGCATGGCGGAAGGGCTGGTGAACTACACCCGTCTTGATGATAGCGCGGAGAAAATTATCCATACCCAGGGCTATCCAATGTGTCCGGATGATGAAGTGTGGGTTGCCGGTGCTGACGGAAATCCACTGCCGCAAGGGGAGGTTGGACGCCTGATGACGCGCGGGCCGTACACCTTCCGCGGCTATTACAAAAGTCCACAGCACAATGCCAGCGCCTTTGATGCCAACGGTTTTTACTGTTCCGGCGATCTGATCTCTATTGATCCAGAGGGGTACATCACCGTGCAGGGGCGCGAGAAAGATCAGATCAACCGTGGCGGCGAGAAGATCGCTGCCGAAGAGATCGAAAACCTGTTGCTGCGCCATCCGGCGGTGATCTACGCCGCACTGGTGAGTATGGAAGATGAGCTGATGGGCGAAAAAAGCTGTGCTTATCTGGTGGTAAAAGAACCACTGCGTGCGGTACAGGTGCGTCGTTTCCTGCGTGAACAGGGTATTGCCGAATTTAAATTACCGGATCGCGTGGAGTGTGTAGATTCACTTCCGCTGACGGCGGTCGGGAAAGTCGATAAAAAACAATTACGTCAGTGGCTGGCGTCACGCGCATCAGCCTGAAGGAGAGAACACGATGGCTATTCCAAAATTACAGGCTTACGCACTGCCGGAGTCTCACGATATTCCGCACAATAAAGTCAACTGGGCCTTTGAGCCGCAACGTGCCGCGTTGTTAATCCATGATATGCAGGACTATTTTGTTAGCTTCTGGGGCGAGAACTGCCCGATGATGGAGCAGGTGATCGCGAATATTGCGGCACTACGCGACTACTGCAAACAGCACAATATTCCGGTTTATTACACCGCCCAGCCGAAAGAGCAGAGCGATGAAGATCGGGCGCTGTTGAATGATATGTGGGGACCGGGCCTGACCCGCTCACCGGAACAGCAAAAGGTGGTGGATCGCCTGACGCCAGATGCCGACGACACGGTGCTGGTGAAGTGGCGTTACAGCGCGTTTCATCGTTCTCCGCTGGAGCAAATGCTCAAAGAGAGTGGACGTAACCAGCTGATTATTACCGGGGTGTACGCCCACATTGGCTGTATGACCACCGCAACCGACGCATTTATGCGCGATATTAAACCGTTTATGGTGGCGGATGCGCTGGCCGATTTCAGCCGTGACGAGCATTTGATGTCGCTGAAATATGTAGCCGGGCGTTCTGGCCGGGTGGTGATGACCGAAGAACTATTGCCTGCACCGATCCCTTCAACCAAAGCGGCGCTGCGAGAGGTGATCCTGCCGTTGCTGGACGAGTCCGATGAGCCGTTCGATGACGACAACCTGATCGACTACGGTCTGGATTCGGTGCGCATGATGGCGCTGGCGGCGCGCTGGCGCAAAGTGCATGGCGATATCGATTTTGTCATGCTGGCGAAAAATCCGACCATCGACGCCTGGTGGAAGCTACTCTCCCGCGAGGTGAAATGATGGATTTCAGCGGCAAAAATGTCTGGGTAACCGGCGCGGGGAAAGGTATTGGCTACGCCACGGCGCTGGCATTTGTTGAGGCCGGAGCGAAAGTTACAGGTTTTGATCAAGCGTTCACTCTGGAGCAATATCCCTTTGCGACCGAAGTAACGGATGTAGCCGACGCTGCGCAGGTGGCGCAAGTGTGTCAGCGACTGTTAGCACAAACGGAGCGACTGGACGTGCTGGTCAATGCGGCGGGAATTTTGCGCATGGGCGCGACCGATCAGCTCAGTAAAGAGGACTGGCAGCAGACTTTTGCGGTTAACGTCGGCGGTGCGTTTAACCTGTTCCAGCAGACCATGAACCAGTTTCGTCGTCAGCGGGGCGGGGCGATTGTTACTGTGGCGTCCGACGCCGCACACACGCCGCGTATTGGTATGAGTGCTTACGGTGCGTCGAAAGCGGCGCTGAAAAGCCTGGCGTTGAGCGTCGGGCTGGAACTGGCGGGTAGCGGTGTGCGCTGTAATGTGGTTTCCCCGGGGTCCACCGACACCGATATGCAACGCACGCTGTGGGTGAGTGATGACGCCGAAGAGCAGCGTATTCGCGGCTTTGGCGAGCAGTTTAAACTCGGCATTCCGCTGGGGAAAATCGCCCGTCCACAAGAGATCGCCAACACGATTTTGTTCCTCGCCTCTGACCTCGCCAGCCATATCACCCTACAGGATATTGTGGTAGATGGCGGCTCAACACTGGGGGCATAAGCATGATCTGGAAACGCCATTTAACGCTCGACGAACTGAACGCCACCAGCGATAACACAATGGTGGCGCATCTGGGAATTGTTTATACCCGTCTGGGCGATGATGTGCTGGAAGCCGAAATGCCGGTTGATACCCGTACTCATCAGCCGTTTGGCCTGCTGCATGGCGGCGCGTCGGCGGCGCTGGCGGAAACCCTGGGATCGATGGCCGGATTTATGATGACTCGCGACGGACAGTGCGTGGTGGGCACGGAGCTTAACGCCACACATCATCGCCCGGTGTCTGAGGGAAAGGTACGCGGCATCTGCCAGCCGCTGCATCTTGGGCGGCAAAATCAGAGCTGGGAAATCGTTGTTTTCGATGAACAGGGGCGGCGTTGCTGCACCTGCCGGCTGGGTACGGCAGTTTTGGGATGAACCCGACAGAATTAAATGAGATTGCAGGAAAATTCAGTTAACGGAGTGATCGAGTTAACATTGCTAAGTTAAATATTGGTTTCAACTCCGATTTACATGGTTGCCGTGTTGTTAAATTGCACAAAGATGTTATAGAAACAAAATGTAACATCTCTATGGACACGCACACGGATAACAACTATGAACAAATCAGGGAAATACCTCGTCTGGACAGTGCTCTCTGTAATGGGAGCATTTGCTCTGGGATACATTGCTTTAAATCGTGGGGAACAGATCAACGCGCTGTGGATTGTGGTGGCGTCGGTCTGTATCTATCTGATCGCTTACCGTTTTTATGGTCTTTATATCGCCAAAAATGTATTGGCGGTTGACCCGACGCGTATGACGCCAGCGGTGCGCCATAACGACGGGCTGGACTATGTGCCGACGGACAAGAAAGTGCTGTTCGGTCACCATTTTGCGGCCATTGCCGGAGCAGGCCCGTTGGTGGGGCCGGTACTGGCAGCGCAAATGGGCTACCTACCGGGGATGATCTGGCTACTTGCCGGGGTGGTTCTCGCCGGTGCGGTGCAGGATTTCATGGTGCTGTTTGTTTCCACGCGCCGTGACGGTCGCTCGCTGGGCGAGCTGGTTAAAGAAGAGATGGGGCCAACCGCCGGGGTGATTGCGCTGGTGGCCTGCTTTATGATCATGGTCATTATCCTTGCAGTACTGGCGATGATCGTGGTGAAAGCCCTGACTCATAGCCCGTGGGGAACGTATACCGTTGCGTTCACCATTCCGCTGGCGCTGTTCATGGGGATTTACCTGCGCTATCTGCGTCCGGGCCGCATTGGGGAAGTGTCGGTGATTGGCCTGGTATTCCTTATTTTCGCCATTATCTCTGGCGGCTGGGTGGCAGAAAGCCCGACCTGGGCACCGTACTTTGACTTTACCGGCGTGCAACTGACCTGGATGCTGGTGGGTTACGGTTTTGTGGCGGCGGTTCTGCCGGTGTGGTTGCTGCTGGCTCCGCGTGACTACCTCTCTACCTTCCTGAAAATCGGGACTATCGTCGGTCTGGCGGTAGGCATTTTGATTATGCGTCCGACGCTGACCATGCCTGCGCTGACCAAATTTGTAGATGGCACTGGTCCGGTATGGACCGGTAATCTGTTCCCGTTCCTGTTTATTACTATCGCCTGTGGCGCGGTGTCTGGCTTCCATGCGCTGATCTCTTCCGGCACCACACCGAAGATGCTGGCGAACGAAGGTCAGGCGTGCTTTATCGGCTACGGCGGGATGTTGATGGAATCCTTCGTGGCGATTATGGCACTGGTTTCTGCCTGTATCATCGATCCGGGCGTGTACTTCGCGATGAACAGCCCGATGGCGGTGCTGGCTCCGGCGGGGACGGCGGATGTAGTGGCATCTGCTGCGCAGGTAGTGAGTAGCTGGGGCTTTAGCATTACGCCAGATACGTTAAATCAGATTGCCAGCGAAGTGGGTGAACAGTCGATCATTTCCCGTGCGGGCGGTGCGCCGACCCTGGCGGTGGGGATGGCCTACATTCTGCACGGCGCGCTGGGTGGCATGATGGATGTGGCGTTCTGGTATCACTTCGCCATTCTGTTTGAAGCACTGTTTATTCTGACGGCGGTGGATGCGGGTACGCGTGCTGCGCGCTTTATGTTGCAGGATCTGCTGGGCGTGGTTTCTCCGGGCCTGAAACGGACCGATTCACTGCCTGCTAACCTGCTGGCAACGGCGCTGTGCGTGCTGGCGTGGGGTTACTTTCTGCATCAGGGCGTGGTCGATCCGCTGGGCGGTATTAACACTCTGTGGCCGCTGTTTGGTATTGCCAACCAGATGCTGGCAGGGATGGCGCTGATGCTCTGTGCCGTGGTGCTGTTCAAAATGAAACGTCAACGTTACGCCTGGGTGGCGCTGGTACCAACGGCCTGGCTGCTGATTTGTACCCTGACCGCAGGCTGGCAGAAAGCGTTTAGCCCGGATGCGAAAGTCGGTTTCCTGGCGATTGCTAACAAGTTCCAGGCAATGATCGACAGCGGCAATATTCCGTCGCAGTATACTGAGTCACAACTGGCGCAACTGGTGTTCAACAACCGTCTGGATGCCGGATTAACCATCTTCTTTATGGTGGTTGTGGTGGTTCTGGCGCTGTTCTCGATTAAGACGGCACTGGCAGCATTGAAAGAGCCGAAGCCAACGGCGAAAGAAACGCCGTATGAGCCAATGCCGGAAAATGTCGAGGAGATCGTGGCGCAGGCGAAAGGCGCGCACTAAAGTCAGAGTGAGGGGGATGTTGGCGTAGTGCCTGGGGTTCCCTCTCACCCTAACCCTCTCCCCGGTGGGGCGAGGGGACTGACCGAGCGCGTTGATAGCTATTAATGCACTCTCTCAGCAATCTGATTACCGGAGGTATTGATGTTTGATTCACTGGCAAAAGCCGGAAAATATTTAGGTCAGGCAGCGAAGCTGATGATTGGTATGCCCGATTACGACAACTATGTCGAACATATGCGGGTAAACCATCCCGACCAGACGCCGATGACCTACGAGGAGTTTTTCCGGGAGCGGCAGGACGCGCGCTACGGTGGAAAAGGCGGCGCGCGCTGCTGCTAAATTTGTACGTCAGACTTTAAACGATTCCACTTTTTCGAACGCTGCACGCAACGTATCTGGTGTCAGCGTGACCGGCAGGTAATGAATGGATTCCGCCGGACGCAAGGTGTGCGCAATCACTTTGTCGATCTCTGCCTGATTATTGATATCCACTTCCAGCTCCGCCAGCGTGGTCGGCAGATGAAAACGCTGATACGCCCCGGTTAATTGCGCCAGCACATCATCCTGACCCAGCAAGGCGCTTTGTACCAGAATACCGTAAGCGACTTTGGTGCCGTGGAGAAATTTCTCGGTTTGTGGCAAAACGGTCAGACCGTTATGTACGGCATGGGCTGCTGCAACGCGAGTAAAACGATCGCCCAGACCACCCACCATTCCGCCTCCGGCGATAATCGCATCCACCACATCGCAAAATGATCGCGTTAACTGCTGGTTTTGCTGATCGGCAAGCGCCTGCTCGCTACTGCTTAACAAGACGTCACGAATGGCCTGCGCATTATTAATCCCCAGCCGTACGGTTAGCGGCAACGTTTCTGGTTGTGGGGCCAGCACCACCGCTTCATACCATTTCGCCAGCGTGTCACCGATTCCCGCCAGCAGATATTCTTGCGGCGCATTGAGGATAATCTCCGGTTCCACCAGCACCATAAAATTGGCGTCGTCGAAAATCTCATAATGTAGCGCCTGTCCGGCATCGTTATACCAGACGGAGAGCGGTGTCCAGGCAGCGCAAGTAGCGGCAATCGTTGGAACGGCAACAAACGGCAGACCGAGACGGCGGGCGAGGGCTTTCGCGGTGTCGAGCAGTGCGCCGCCGCCGACGCCAATCACCACGCTGCGGTCGTCACCGGACTCAGCCGCCAGTTGTTGCACATTGCTTTCACTGCAATGACCGCGAAACAAAATATGCTTTGCTCCTGGCAGTTCAAACGCCGATGGAAGTTTGGTTTGCGCCGCGGCAAGTGCACGTTCACCGTAGATCCACACTGCGCGAGAAAGTTGTTCATCAGTGAAAAAATCATGCAGGTGATTGAGACTGCCGGGATGAGAAAAGTAGTTAGCAGGGCCAACGACGACGCGGATAGGATTGTGAGGCATGTTGTGTTGTCCTTATTGTTTTATTTAGACATCTAAACGTCTTGATTGCCAAATACTAGCATCGTGTTATAGTGGCTTCAACACGCAACTTTGTCAGGCACAATAAAAATGACAAATAACCCTCTGATTCCACAAAGCAAACTTCCACAACTTGGCACCACTATTTTCACCCAGATGAGCGCACTGGCGCAGCAACACCAGGCGATTAACCTGTCGCAAGGCTTTCCTGATTTTGATGGTCCGCGCTATTTGCAGGAACGGCTGGCGTACCACGTTGCCCACGGAGCAAACCAATACGCACCCATGACCGGCGTGCAGGCCTTGCGCGAGGCGATTGTTCAGAAAACGGAACGGCTGTATGGCTATCAACCAGATGCCGACAGCGATATCACCGTAACAGCAGGGGCGACGGAAGCGCTGTACGCAGCGATTACTGCATTGGTGCGCAATGGCGATGAAGTGATTTGCTTTGATCCCAGCTATGACAGTTACGCCCCCGCCATCACGCTTGCGGGTGGAATAGTGAAACGTATTGCACTGCAACCACCGCATTTTCGCGTGGACTGGCAGGAATTTGCCGCATTGTTAAGCGAGCGCACCCGACTGGTGATCCTTAACACCCCGCATAACCCCAGTGCAACTGTCTGGCAGCAGGCTGATTTCTCCGCTTTGTGGCAGGCGATCGGCGGGCACGAGATTTTTGTTATTAGCGATGAAGTTTACGAGCATATCAACTTTTCACAGCAGGGCCATGCCAGTGTGCTGGCGCATCCGCAACTGCGTGAGCGGGCGGTGGCGGTGTCATCGTTTGGCAAGACTTATCATATGACCGGCTGGAAAGTGGGTTATTGTGTTGCGCCTGCGCCCATCAGCGCCGAGATCCGCAAAGTGCATCAGTATCTGACTTTTTCGGTGAATACCCCGGCGCAGCTGGCCCTTGCCGATATGCTGCGAGCAGAACCTGAACACTACCTTGCGTTACCGGACTTTTATCGCCAGAAGCGCGATATTCTGGTGAACGCCTTAAGTGAGAGTCGGCTGGAGATACTACCCTGCGAAGGCACTTACTTTTTGCTGGTGGATTACAGCGCGGTTTCTTCGCTGGATGACGTTGAGTTTTGCCAGTGGCTGACGCGGGAGCATGGCGTGGCGGCGATCCCGCTGTCGGTATTTTGCGCCGATCCCTTCCCCCATAAGCTCATTCGTCTCTGTTTTGCCAAGAAGGAATCGACGTTGCTGGCGGCAGCTGAACGCCTGCGCCAGCTGTAATTATTTTACTGTCCAGGCGCGGGAATATTGACGGTCAGCAAATAACTCTTGCAGGCCGTTAATTTGTTTCAGGCGCAACACTTCGTCGCTGTCCATACCCAGCTCTTTGCCGATTTTATTGTCGTCCCATCCTAACTGGCTGAGTTCACGAACGATTTCTGACATGGCTGTGATTTGGTGGCGTCCACGAGCGCGGTTATGACGAATAGTCGCGGCGATGCGTTCGTTACGTGTTCCTTCCAGACAGGTGACCGGTAAATATCCTTTTAATCGCATTTTTAACGTGTTAGAGCCTTTACCAATTTCATGACGGTGAAAGCCATCCACGATTTCCAGAGCATTTTTATCTGTGTGCGTGACCACAATAGGTTGGGTAAAACCATCTATCTCAATGGATTTTTGTAACAGTTTTTTCTCGGGCGGTGCCACATTGTTTGGGTTGTAATCATTTGGCATAAGTTGGCTGTTTTTAACCCACAGAACACAATCTACTGGCTCTTCACGAAAGGGGCTAACCTGATGGATCGCCAGGCGGATTTCGTTAATCGCTTTGATGCGATCGTCTTCCGGCAAGCTGGCGAGAAATTGGGTTAAATCCTGCGTTAATTGTTGTTGCATAGTATTCCCCACTCCTGACGTTTTACTTTTATCCGTTCGTTATAACGCTGATAATTCTTCGCTTTGGTTGGGCTAAATGATAATGCCCGACACCAGTAATCGTTATTCAGTAACACCTTGCAAATTCGCCGCCAGGAGGGGATATCTTTCGCGCCAATGTCCCCGTGCTGGGTCTGTGGCACCTCGACACCTTTTTTCTGATACCAATGCAAGTAAATGGCAATTTTGTTGCGGTAATGCTCAGCCGTTTTCTCCGGCATGCTATCAAGCAGCAATAATGCATACTCTTGCCAGTCTAAATGCTCTGGTTTGAGGATTTTCCGATGACCATAAAAATGATTGTCATGTCCGGCGTAAATGCCGCCACTTTTTACCCCGCTAACTCGTGCGCACATAGCAGCCCAGCGATCCGGTTCGATAACGTGATAGAGCCATAATCCTTGCCGTTGCTCCGGGCCAAAAGGTTCGCAAATTCGCATATGACGCAGGGGAACGCCTGCCTGATACATGATATTATACAATGGGTTACATAGGGATTTATGATTAGCATACCAGGTCCAGATATCAGCTACTTTCCAGTCGTAGATGGGGTAAATGTACCAGCAGTGACCGCCTGGTGCGGCTGTGGTCCAGGGCTTATCATCGGCAAAACGTTGTTTATTTAAACTGGCGATGGCGACAAAACGGTTGTAGGACTCATCCGCACGGATGCCGATCATCATCGCCGCCGGACGTTTTTGTGAAAACCATTCGGCAAACTCACGTACAAATTGTTCGAAGGTCATGCCTGGCTGGTAAAAGGAGAAAAAGTCAGGATCGGTTATCGCTTCTTGCGGGGGCTGACGCACCCATTCGACATCAGATTCCCAGCACTGCCATTCTGGTTGGTATTGTGAAAGGGAATTTTGCGTCTTGAGTGGGAGTGCTACCCAGTACAACTCTTCAATAACGTCGGTATACAACTCGCGTAACGACTGTACATAGTCGATGGTACAAGAGAACTGTGCTTCCCAGTCGATAAACAAAACGCAGATTTTTTTTCCCAATTTTCTGGCAAGTTCGGCGGTAAGATGCAGCATTAATCCGGAATCTTTACCCCCCGAAAAAGAAACGCAAACACGGGGCAAGGTGTTAAGTGTCCAGGTAATACGTTCCTGTGCAGCTTCTAAAATATTCAGCGGAAGAGGGATTTTATAAATAGACATCTGAAAACGCTCTCTGAACGTTACTGGGTGACTTGTGAGATGAATCCGCTAATTATAGGGTAAACGAAGCAAGATAGAGCACATTATTTTATATTCACACAATGAATCAATTGATGCGTAATATAACATTTATCCGTGGTAATAAATCAGAAGCTATCATTTAAACGATCTATGAATCGTGAGAAGACAAGGTTGTTCAACGAAGCCTTGTTATAGGAAATATAAAGTTTAACCGTAGGAAGTGGTCGTTCCAGTTTTATCTCTTGTAACTTCAAAAAATCACGATGTAAATCGTACAGTTCGGTGGGCACAATGCCCAATAAGTCAGTAACAGAAATACTATTAATTATCGTCAACAAAGAAGAACTGCGAAATGAAACTTTACGGTTCATAAAACGTTCATCTATGTCCATTTGAATTTCGTCAATCCCTGCTGATTTAGATATCAACAAGGTGAATTCTTCGGCGATAATTTGTTCATAGTTACTGGTATCGGTAATACGAGGATGTTTGTTGCTACATATAAGAGAATTGCGAATAGTATGTACCGGCATGCAGATGACAGAGCGGCTAATTACTGGTTGCAGTGTAATTGCCAGGTCAGCTTTGCGTTGAACTAACAATTCTTCAGCGTTTTCAGCTGAAAGCAGTATGTCATGGCATTCTATATCGATTGAAGTATCTTGTCTTAGACAGCGGATTAGCATGTTGTTATTACTACAAGAAATAAGCTGAGGACCGTAGATAATAAAATTTTTCTTCAGCTCAGACTTATTAACGATATTGATCGTTTGTTCAAGGCCTCGGAGATTTTTCTCAAGATGGTGATGCAGATTTAACCCTGTTGTAGTCGGCGAGATACCTTTCCCTGAGCGGATGAATAACGGGTCATTAAATTGCGCGCGTAAACGTTGTAACGACTGACTCACGGCAGATGGCGTTATATATAATGATTCTGCTGCTTTGCTAATGCTGAGGTGTTGATAAATGCACTCAAATATGACCAGTAAATTGAGGTCGAATTTTTTTAAATCATAAAGATTAGCCATAACATACTCCGTTATATTATCTTGTCCATAAATCATTCTTGTAATCAATGATTCTACTGTTTTATTTATATTTGTTATGTTTTATTACTTAACTCTGGATTAAGTTTTTCTAAAGTAACACAGTTGTCTGGAGGGGAAGAAGCAATTTATGCGTTTTTAGAATGGTTGAAAAGCAAGGATGTATTTCAACCACCCATGAATTATCTTCTATTTATTTTCCATAATGATATTAAGCGTTTTCTGATCGGGCAACCCCACGGCCTGTTGCAGCGTATTTTCCTTACTCATGTAATAGATAGCCGGTGTGACATTTGCCCCCAGATCGTCCATGAGTTTCTCGTTGTCGCTTAACACTTTCATTTGCTCTGCACTTACGTTTGTAGGCACATTTAGCTTAAGTTTGCCGCCAGAGGCTTCATATTCTTGCCAGGTTTTTGCGGGATCTTTAGAGGCCAGAATTGCCGCGGCTGTCGCCGGACTTTCTGGTTTGATAACCCCAACCAACAATGTTCTCAACTGTACTTTGCCAGAATCAACCCACGGGCGCGCCTGCTGCCAGAACTGTTTACAATATGGGCAGAACGGATCGGCGAAAACGTAGACTATGACTGGCGCGTCTTTTTTACCGTCGAGGAGCCAGTGCGATTGTTCCATCCGTTGCCACATTTCGCGTCCGGCTGGCGCATAAATTTCTTTTTCGATAAGCATGTTACTCAGGTTTTCACCTTTCTCGTTGTACATGTAACCAGAGATAGCGTGCTTACCATCTGGAGTCAGGTAGATGGTGACGCCCATATCCTGATACTTGCCGAGATAACCTTTCATTCCGCCGGGGGCATCGAACGTTTTGATGATCTTAATGCCCTGTTTTTCAATCGCTTTTACCGGAGCAGGAAGTTCCTCTGCAAAGGCGATTGTAGGAAGCAGAGCCAGTAAAAGTATCTTTTTTAACATTAATTTGTCCTTTTCAGTCAGTGCAAAAATGGAGTAAAAGGCATAACCTATCACTGTCATAGGTAAGAGCTTAGATCAGGTGATTGCCCTTTGTTTATGAGGGTGTTGTAATCCATGTCGTTGTTGCATTTGTAAGGGCAACACCACAGCCTGCAGGCAGGCGCTGAAGATACCAAAGGGTAGTTCAGATTACACGGTCACCTGGAAAGGGGGCCCATTTTACTTTTTATCGCCACTGGCGGTGCAAAGTTCACAAAGTTGTCTTACGACGGTTGTAAGGTAAAACTTATCGATTTGATAATGGAAACGCATTAGCCGAATCGGCAAAAATTGGTTACCTTACATCTCATCGAAAACACGGAGGAAGTATAGATGTCCTTGATTAACACCAAAATTAAACCTTTTAAAAACCAGGCATTCAAAAACGGCGAATTCATCGAAATCACCGAAAAAGATACCGAAGGCCGCTGGAGCGTCTTCTTCTTCTACCCGGCTGACTTTACTTTCGTATGCCCGACCGAACTGGGTGACGTTGCTGACCACTACGAAGAACTGCAGAAACTGGGCGTAGATGTATACGCAGTATCTACCGATACTCACTTCACCCACAAAGCATGGCACAGCAGCTCTGAAACTATCGCTAAAATCAAATATGCGATGATCGGCGACCCGACTGGCGCCCTGACCCGTAACTTCGACAACATGCGTGAAGATGAAGGTCTGGCTGACCGTGCAACCTTCGTTGTTGACCCGCAGGGTATCATCCAGGCAATCGAAGTTACCGCTGAAGGCATTGGCCGTGATGCGTCTGACCTGCTGCGTAAAATCAAAGCAGCACAGTACGTGGCTTCTCACCCAGGTGAAGTTTGCCCGGCTAAATGGAAAGAAGGTGAAGCAACTCTGGCTCCGTCTCTGGACCTGGTTGGTAAAATCTAAATTTCCTTCGTCTTTCGCGCTACCAACTCCGGCGCGAAATACTTCGGAAATTCACCTAATTCTTCGGGTGCTGCGGCACCCGATTTTCTTCCCCGCACCATGATGCAAGCTGCATCCAGGTAGCCGCAGAGGCCGCTTGCATGATGATGTTTAAAGCCCAGGAGATAAACATGCTCGACACAAATATGAAAACTCAACTCAAGGCTTACCTTGAGAAATTGACCAAGCCTGTTGAGTTAATTGCCACGCTGGATGACAGCGCTAAATCGGCAGAAATCAAGGAACTGTTGGCTGAAATCGCAGAACTGTCAGACAAAGTCACCTTTAAAGAAGATAACAGCTTGCCGGTGCGTAAGCCGTCTTTCCTGATCACTAACCCAGGTTCCAACCAGGGGCCACGTTTTGCAGGTTCCCCGCTGGGCCACGAGTTCACCTCGCTGGTACTGGCGTTGTTGTGGACCGGTGGTCATCCGTCGAAAGAAGCGCAGTCTCTGCTGGAGCAGATTCGCCATATTGACGGTGATTTTGAATTCGAAACCTATTACTCGCTCTCTTGCCACAACTGCCCGGACGTGGTGCAGGCGCTGAACCTGATGAGCGTACTGAACCCGCGCATCAAGCATACGGCAATTGACGGCGGCACCTTCCAGAACGAAATCACCGATCGCAACGTGATGGGCGTTCCGGCAGTGTTCGTAAACGGGAAAGAGTTTGGTCAGGGCCGCATGACTATTTCCGAAATCGTCGCCAAAATTGATACTGGCGCAGAAAAACGTGCGGCAGAAGAGCTGAACAAGCGTGACGCTTATGACGTATTAATCGTTGGTTCCGGCCCGGCGGGTGCAGCGGCGGCAATTTATTCCGCACGTAAAGGCATCCGTACCGGTCTGATGGGCGAACGTTTTGGTGGTCAGATCCTCGATACCGTTGATATCGAAAACTACATTTCTGTACCGAAGACCGAAGGCCAAAAACTGGCAGGTGCACTGAAAGTTCACGTTGATGAATACGACGTTGATGTGATCGACAGCCAGAGCGCCAGCAAACTGATCCCGGCAGCAGTTGAAGGCGGCCTGCATCAGATTGAAACAGCTTCCGGCGCGGTACTGAAAGCACGCAGCATTATCGTGGCGACTGGTGCAAAATGGCGTAACATGAACGTTCCGGGTGAAGATCAGTATCGCACCAAAGGCGTGACCTACTGCCCGCACTGCGACGGCCCGCTGTTTAAAGGCAAACGCGTAGCGGTTATCGGCGGTGGTAACTCCGGCGTGGAAGCGGCAATCGACCTGGCGGGTATCGTTGAGCACGTAACTCTGCTGGAATTTGCGCCAGAAATGAAAGCCGACCAGGTTCTGCAGGACAAACTGCGCAGCCTGAAAAACGTCGACATTATTCTGAATGCGCAAACCACGGAAGTGAAAGGCGACGGCAGCAAAGTTGTTGGTCTGGAATATCGCGATCGTGTCAGCGGCGATATTCACAACATCGAACTGGCCGGTATTTTCGTCCAGATTGGTCTGCTGCCGAACACCAACTGGCTCGAAGGCGCAGTCGAACGTAACCGCATGGGCGAGATTATCATTGATGCGAAATGCGAAACCAACGTCAAAGGCGTGTTCGCAGCGGGTGACTGTACGACGGTTCCGTACAAGCAGATCATCATCGCCACTGGCGAAGGTGCCAAAGCCTCTCTGAGTGCTTTTGACTACCTGATTCGCACCAAAACTGCATAAGAAGAAGTAAGATTCACCTGCAATTGCTTAGCCGCCGGAGTCAAACCTGGCGGCTTTTTTATTGCAATAAAAAGCCCCGCCGGGATGGCTCCGGGCAGGGCGACATAAATACTTTTATCTATTAGCGAACGACCAGCACCGGCAGATTGGCGTGGCGGATAACGCTTGAGGCGTTAGAACCTAACAGATGGGTCGAAATCGATGGGTTGCGCGAACCGATAACGACAACATCAGCCCCCAGTTCTTCTGCCAACTCATTGACTTCATCCCGCACGCTACCAAAACGGACATGTTGTTTAATGCGGGAAGGATCGATGGTGAAGTGGCTGACCATCGTTTGCAAACGTTCTTCTGCTTCATGTTGCAGATGCTCTTCAAAACGACGTACATCAGCGGCAAAACGGTGCAGGCTCAGGCTGGCTGACCCCGGTAGTACGTGAAGTAGATGAATAACTCCGTCATCCTGGGCGAGGAATTCAGCGTGGCGAACAGCTTTGTCGCTCAATTCCATTTCGAAAACATCCACTGGCATGATGATTGTTTTGTACATAAGCATTCTCTCCTTGTTTTTGCATGTATACATAACAGCACATTATTGATTATGAATCTATGATTTGCGAGGCTGATTCGATCTGAATTTGCGATTGATCTGGAAAATAAATAAAACCAGGTACTACCAGCGTTGTTCAAGGTATAGCACTGCAGCAACAATAATAGCTGCTATGAATATATAAAACGCAGTGATACTGAGAGCTTCGCTCATATGGGGTTCCGCAGATGAATAACCAGTTCAGATTAGAATGCTGTGCTTAAGAGCAAAATGATAAATCTGGTTGATATTTGAGCGGAAAGAGGATGCGAGTGCATCCTCCGGGCAAAGCGAGTTATCGCTTGTGCAGATGGGATTAAAGCAGGTAGTCGCCAGCAGCTTCTGGCTGGTATTCGAGTTCCAGCACTTCAAGGTGGGTTGCAACGCCGCCCGGAAGTTCCCAGTGAATGGAATCGCCAACGCGCAGCCCCAGCAGTGCGGCACCTACCGGAGCCATAACAGAAAGCTGAGTATTGCTGTCAGTCATTTTAGCCGGATAGACCAGCGTGCGCACACGCACTTCGCCATCGCTAAGATTGCGGAATTTAACCCGGCTGTTCATTGTCACCACGTCGTGTGGCATCTCTTCTGGCGAACACATTTGGGCGCGATCCAACTCTGCGTTTAACGCGTCGGCGATTGGCAAACCAGCATAGGCAGGTTGCTCCAGCAGAATATCGATGCGTTCGGCATCCAGGTCGTTAATGATGATAGTTGGTCTGGACATTTTTACTCCATGTCGTCGGTACTGCGAGTGTCGCAGATAAACATACCCAAAAGAAAACCCTCACCGTCAGGCGGCGAGGGTTTAACTCACATGATGATACTGACTGTTGCTCACTCTTTGAAGTGATTTGCATCACATTCAGGGAATTCCTCAATGCAGCGCATTATGTATAAATCTTAATCGTCATGGTTTATGGAAGACGAATTAGCGTGTTTTGTAAATCAGATGATTAATAACCCGCTTTATCAATCACAAAGGTTTTGCCACAGTTGCCTGGGTGTGGTTGCGGCAAGAATGAGTTTGCAGAAAGCGGAGCGTTGATGGCGTCAGCTTTGATTGACATCTGAATTTCAGTCAAATACGCAGGGTTACCCTGGCACGTTAGCTTAACGGCTTTCACGTTCTCTTTTCCCCAGCTTTTGGCAAAGGCGGCGTCAAAGTCACGGCGGCTCACTGTCTTACCGTAGTTATCCGCAAGGAATTTTCCGGCTTCGCTCTCTTTAATTTCTTGATTCAGGCGTACCATCGTGCCGAAGTATGCGTCTGGATCAAAACCAAAGCAGGCACCGTGTTTGGCATATTCGTAGCGTTCCAGGCAGGAACGTCCGCCAGCTCCCGGCATGACTTCATTTAGTTTAGCTGCCGTTTCCAGTGATAACCCAGTTTCCGGCGATGAACACATCCTGCTGGCGCGCGCCTCTGGTAGATTCGGGATTGGGCGAGTAGCGCAACCGAAGCGCATCCAGCGGCGTTCATCAACACCACGGGCAGCAACCGATTTAGGCAATCCTGGCCATAGACCATGTACGGTCAGAAAATCAGCTTTGTTGGTCGTTTCGGTTTGCAGGCGACATTCATCTCGTTCGTTACGATTTCGATCGTGTTGACTCTGGCAAAATCCGGTTTGCCAGGAGAGGGCCAGGACATAGCGATCAAAATCGCCATACTGTTTTGCCTGCAACGCCACGGCGTTGGCAAAAGAGAAGGGAAGCAGAGAAACCGCGAGCAACGCGGCGTTACGCCAGAATGCTTTCATAATGGGTGTGGAACTCATACATACACTGAATACTATCTATTAAATCATAAAAAAGCCCGCCAGGTGGGCTTACCTGGCGGGCGTGATGATTTATTCAGCGTTTGGCGAACGTATTAGTTCCACATGGCGAGAATCGGCCAGCCAACCAACAGCAACATAGAGATGTAAATCACCCCGAAGATTGCACCAAGTCGCCAGTAATCTTTTGATTTCACATAGCCGCAGCCGTAAATAATCACCCCAGGACCGGTTGCATACGGCGTCAGACAGCCCATGATACCGATAGACAGCACCAGCAGGATACACAGTTGTTCCATTGGTACGCCCGGAATACCTTTACCGACGGCCAGAATAACCGGCAGCATGGTTGCGGTGTGCGCAGACAGGCTGGCAAACAGGTAGTGGGCAAAGTAGAACACCAGAACCAGTACAATCACCGTTGCATTTGGTGAGAAGCCTTCCAGGTGCGTACTCATCGTGTTGGCGAACCAGTCGATAAAGCCAGAACGGGTCAGGCCATTCGCCATAACAACCAGCGTTGCCAGGTTGACCAGCGTGTTCCATGCGCTGTTATAGCGAGTAATGTCTTTCCACGGCACAACGTGCAGCGCCAGCATCAGCGAAACTGCCAGCAGACCTACCGCAGTAGCATTAATGACTTCACTGCCAAATACCCACAAACCTAAGCTGAGCAATACAAGGCCAATCAGCGTCCACTCTCTGCGTGTCAGCGCACCCATGGTTTTTAGTTCATCACCCGCCCAGGTTGCTACTTCTTCACTGTGTGTGATTTCCGGTTTGTAAAGCACGTAGGAAAGCCACGGCGCAATGATAAGTAAGATAACGCCAACCGGCAGGAAGCAGAGGAACCACTGCAACCAGCTAATCTGGATGCCGGCAATTTTGCTGACGAACTCCAGACCCAGCACGTTTGGTGCCGCACCGGTGACAAACATGGACGAACTCAGACTGGTACTAATGACCATCATCCACATCAAATAGCCGCCAATACGACGCGCGGACGGATCGTTCGGGAATGATTTAAACAGCGGCGGCAAGTTTTTAATGACCGGGAAAACCGTACCCCCGGTACGCGCAGTATTAGACGGTGTAAACGGCGCCAGCAGAATGTCGATAATGACTATCGCATAACCCAACGTCAGCGTGCGTTTGCCCATGAATTTCACCAGGAATAGGGCAATGCGACGACCTAACCCGGAAACTTCATACCCTAATGCAAAAATAAATGCGCCAAATACCAGCCATACCGTGGTACTGGAAAAACCAGCCAGACCCCATTTCAGCGCCTGTTTTTGCGCATTAAACGCTGGGTCAGCTAATTCTTTGGCATCAAAGAGAAGGTAATTACTGCCAATAACGCAAATAGTAACCGCAATAAAACTGATCGCTGTTGCCGGAATTGGCTCGAGGATCATGCCGACAATCATTGCCACAAACACAGCGAAGTAATGCCATGCCTGCGGTGGCATACCGTCAGGGACAGGGATAAGAAACATGACGCCCATCACCACCAGTGGGGCCAATAGTTTCCATATATTATCTTTTGCTAAAGACATACGGGTTCTCCGAAAATTAATATTTCCAAATTTATCAAGTGCTTAAATAATTAAATCTGTGCTAAAAACCAGGTAAGGATCAGCAGGTCGGCACTGCCGCCTGGACTGAGATTTCGTTCGATACACTCCCTGTCGAACTGCCGGAGATAATCGAGATCGGCGGGGGTTCGGATGCCCCCTTTTTGCAATAATGTTTGCGCCTTGCGCTGTAGCCAGCGCAGGCCCCCCTCGCCACCGCGCGATGCAACGTTGGTATCGCCGTTGATCGCCATCAGTAGGAGTAAGGTATCGAGCAATGCCAGTTCAGGATCTAACCCCTGATCCAGCAGAGTGAGGTAATGCGGCAGGGCGTGGTTGATCACCAGTGGGTAACCTGCTTCGGCTTCACCGCGTGCGCCGGTAAGGCCTAGCTGCTGGTACAACCGTTGACCTGCCGTCAGTTGTGAATTATTGGTACGCAGTTCGCGATCGGTCAGGCCACGGCAGAAACTTGCCGTCGTCGCACAAATGGTTATTGGCGTTACCGACTGGTTGAGTTGAAGCAAACGGCCAATTGCCGCACACAGTAGCCCTAAAGAAAAAATGCTGCCTTTATGGGTGTTTACGCCCGCAGTGGCGCGGAACATATCACCTTCGCAAGCCATACCAATTGGGCGTAATCCGTGGAGTACCGCTTCTGGTGCCATTTCAGCACTACAGGCACCAAATTCAATGAAACGGGGTAACCAGCCCTGAATCGCCAGCGCGCTGCGGTGAAAATCTTCCAGCGCCATATCTTTGTGCGCACCGCAGTTAATCCGATCCACGAGGCCTGGTTTCGGTGACAGATTGACTTCAGTCAGCATGGCGCGCCAGCCCAGCAGGGCGTACTCATCGATTAATGACGTCGCAAGCTTTGTGGTTTTAGTTGACGTTGCAGGCATCGACATCGTTCAGCAGCGCCTCCATGCGGTTGAGTAAATCGGTCAGTTGATGGTTTTTTCCACGCGCGCAAACAGCTGCGCTTTGCTCGCACAACAGGCAGCGGCGAGGCGGCAGTGAATAGTCGCGGCGGGAGAGAATTTCGCCTTCGGGTGTCAGGACATCGATATCCCATAACCGCCCGAGAGGATGACTATGTTCAAGCTCAATGGTGGCGAGCTTGAGGTCGCGAGCCGGGGCGGCAATGCTCAACATGCCCTCCGGCCCGCTGGCGGAAACCAGTGCAGCCTGCTCCTGAATTTGCCAGCCCTGTTTTGCGGCTAAGGCACGCAAGGCTGTCACGCCATGATTAAAAATTCGGCGTGTGACCTCGCTGTCTTTAATCGGCCCAGGCGCAACCACGGTAAAGGAGACCAGTGGAACAGGATGGCGCTTGAGCCAGACGTGTTGCCGTGCTTGCCTTTCATCCCGGCTGACGAGCAGCTCGGGAATTGACACCGCATGGTGGCTGGCGAGTTCAGGAAGCAGGTGCATGGCTTATTCCTTCACCTGATGCACAACATCGATCACCGAGCCATCGCGGTAACGCACAACGGCAACGACGCGGTCGGTGAATTCAATCGGCTGTGGTTCACCGGTCAGCAGACGCGCACGTTCACGCAGCCACTCAATAGAAACCACTTTGATCCCCGCTTCCTGCAGACGTTCTGCCAGTTCCGGACGTGCCGGGTTAACTGCGATACCGTGGTCTGTGACCAGAATATCGACACTGGAGCCCGGGGTGATGCAGGTCAGCACGTTATCCACCAGAGTCGGAATACGACCGCGTACCAGCGGTGCGACGATGATGGAAAGTGCAGAGGCAATCGCGGTATCGCAGTGACCACCGGAAGCGCCACGCAGTACGCCGTCAGAGCCGGTCAGCACGTTAACGTTGAACTGGGTGTCAATTTCCAGCGCGCTCAGTACCACCACGTCGAGACGATCAACCGATGCACCTTTTGAACCCCAGTTAGCGTACTGGTTGGCGCTGATTTCGATGTGATTGGGGTTACGGGCCAGCGATTGTGCAGCGTGGCTGTCAAAGCTCTGCACATCCAGCAGTTTGCGGATCAGACCTTTTTCGTGCAGATCAACCATCGTTGCGGTAATACCACCGAGGGCGAAGTCAGCGCGAATATCGCGGCTACGCATTTTGTCTTCCAGGAAACGGGTTACCGCCAGCGATGCGCCGCCGGTGCCGGTCTGCATGGAGAAACCTTCTTTGAAGTAGCCAGAGTTAACAATCACATCCGCAGCGCTACGGGCAATAAGCAGTTCGCGCGGGTTAGTGGTCATACGGGTAGCACCAGCGCCGATTTTTGCAGCATCGCCAACGCGATCAACTTTGACGATCAGATCAACCTGATCTTGCTCAATGCTTGCCGGATTATGCGGATAAGGCAGCAGTTCTTCGGTAAGCATCACGACCTGTTTTGCGTTGTCGGCATCAACCATTGCATAGCCGAGGGAGCCGCAGCAGGCTTTACCGGTGTAGCCGTTGGCATTACCGAATTCATCACAGGACGGGACGCCGAGGAAAGCCACATCGATATTCAGTTCGCCGCTCTGTACCAGATGCACACGTCCGCCGTGAGAGTGGATTTGCACCGGTTCCGCCAGTAGACCACGGGAGATTTCTTCCGCCAGTGGACCGCGAAGGCCAGAGGTATAAATGCGGGTAACCACGCCCTGGCGAATGTGTTCTACCAGCGGCGCATGGCAATCACTCAGGGAGCTGGAGGCCAGAGTCAGGTTTTTAAAGCCCATCTTCGCGATGACGTCCATCACCATATTGACGGTCAGGTCACCGCCACGGAAAGCGTGATGGAAGGAAACCGTCATGCCGTCCTGTAAACCAGAGCGACGAATCGCTTCTTCCAGGTTGGCGCACAGTTTGCGATCGCGCGCTTTTTCAGCCTGGTAGGTTTGCTTTGGCGAGTTCTGGAAAGCGGCAAGATCGCATTCAGCGCGACGATTCCAGGCCGCTACCCGTTCTTGTCGTTGAGATTGTTCAATTTTCTGCGTCATTTTGATTGCCTTATTCTTCGCGGATGCCGGAAAGTTCTGCACGGGAGAGCACCAGACGGGCGCGATCGATAACCGGACCGTCCACCATCTTGCCGTTCAGGGAAACCACGCCGAGGCCTTCGCGAGCGGCGGCTTCAGCGGCTTCTACGACGCGGCGGGCGTGATCCACTTCTTTCTGGGTCGGTGCGTAGAGGTTGTGCAGCAGATCAATCTGACGCGGGTTGATCAGCGATTTGCCGTCAAAGCCCAGCTGTTTGATGTGGGCGGCTTCTTGCAGGAATCCGGCTTCGTTGTTTGCGTCAGAATAGACGGTATCGAACGCCTGAATACCCGCAGATCGCGCGGCCTGCAAAATGGAGCAGCGAGCGAACAGCAGTTCAGTTCCTTCCGGGGAGCGTTCTGTACGCAGGTTGCGCACATAGTCTTCTGCACCGAGGGCGATACCGATCAAACGCTCGGAAGCGTGAGCGATTTCCACTGCGCGGGTAATGCCCAGCGGAGATTCAATCGCCGCCAGCAAGCCGGTACTGCCGGGTTCACGACCACAGGCTTTTTCGATACGCAGGATCTCTTTTTCGATATCCAGAACATCCTGAGCGGTATCGGTTTTCGGCAGACGCACAACGTCCGCACCACCGCGAACGACGGCTTCCAGGTCGTTGACACCCCATTCGGAATCCAGCGCGTTTACACGCACAATGGTTTCAATATCGCGATACAGCGGATGTTGCAGCGCGTGGTAAACCATGCGGCGGGCGGTGTCTTTTTCACGCAATGCTACGGAGTCTTCGAGGTCAAACATCAGGGCATCAGCCGGGTAGATGAATGAGTTGCTGACCATCGCGGCATTGGCACCAGGCACAAACAACATGCTGCGGCGGGTGCGAGTTTTACGTTGTTGCAGCGAAGCGGAAATCATTGGCAATCCTCCCATGGCAGAGCCGGGATACCGCTGGCGCGTGCCAGCAGGGCTTCCAGTCGTGCACGTAAAATGCAGTCCAGTGCGCCTTTGTCATCGACATTCAGCTGTACGCCGCGCACGTTGTAGCGGGCGAGAACGTCCAGAATGGTGGTGCGAATGGCATCACCAAACTGTTTTTCAACGCTGCTGTTGATTTGCAGGTCGATATCCTGCGTATCGAGTGGGGCGATGCGTATCATCACATCCCCAGACTCAAGGGTGCCTGCAACGGCGGGCTGGTTTATTTTCATTTTTCACCTGTTTCTCATGCGGGGGTCTTTTGACGAGCTGCCGCGTCCTGGCGGGAGTGCTCAAGCAGGTTCTGCAAATAATGCAGCGTGACTGCAGGGACCAGCGGCGCGATAGCCGTGAGATCGTTTTTCGCCAGCAGTTGACGTACCCGGGAAGCGGATATCGGCATCTCCTGGTAACGCAGCCGCTCAATTTCAACCAGTTCGATGGGCGGTGCGGAGATAGTCGGCGTTTCCAGCCAGTAGCGCATATCCTGGTTGTACTGGGCGGTAACGCGACAAAAGGGTTCAGTACCGACAAAGCGGTGAGTTACACCCAGCGCGGGAGCGAGGTACTGACGGAAAATCTTCAGATCAATTTCGGTGTAACAATGGTTAATGACGCTCTGTTCTTTAATGAAGTAGCAAGGGAACGTAGCGCGGGAGATGATGTATTCGGAGCCGCGATGCACAGTCAGGCGCGGAATATCGGCGGTGCCTTTTAACACCAGATCCAGCCGGTCTTCATAGGGAAAGCGTGAAGAATCTTCTTTAACTAAAAACAGATGCAACCAGTCGCACTGTGCTGCAGCCTGTTGAATCAGATAACGGTGACCATTCGTAAAGGGATTGGCGTTCATCACAATGCAGCCAATCTTGTTCCCTGGATGACGAAATTTTTTCAGCGATTCGGCATAGCGTTTCAGTCGCGTGGCGCTGTTTTCCATCAGCACCATCACGCCGGGTACACTGGTCAGCGTGGAAAAACCGCACTGGCGGAACAGCGCCTCGTATTCGGTTTTGGTATAAATAAACAGATGCGTGCTGTGCCGCTCATAGGCGAGGTTTATCAATTCAGTGGCTAATGTCAGCGCCAGTCCTTCACCGCGAACGGATTCACTGATAGCAACGCATTTAATAATATTTCCGGCAATTCCACCGCACGCGATAAGCTTTTCATCGCGGGTTACGGTAATAAATACTTCGACTGTGGTGTCAACGCTCAAATCATTTTCATGCAGGAATTGGGCGATTTCCGCCATTTTTTTATTTTCTGAACGTTTTACACGGGTGAAAATATCATTGCCGAACATAATAAATAGTATCCTGAAGGTGCATGTTGTTATCGATTTGCAACGAATGTTGTTCGATGTTGCAAACTGATAACCTTTTATTTTCACTTGGGAGAAAGGGGGGCGATCGAGGTATATCTTTTTCTCCTTTCGCTATACATCCTAAGGAGTATTGCAGCGTGAAATTTTGATTTATTTCACATAGAGTTAGTGGTTTTTTATTTATTTAATGGTTTTAAGTTTTTTAATTAATGTAATTACGAAATGACCCGCAGGTTTAAGTGATTTAATTGATTTAATGAATAAAATTTGCCACGATTATATTTAATATCTATGTATTTTGATTCAACATTTTAATTACATCCGTCAAAGAGGCTCGGGACAACCCGCAAGGAAAACAATGTTGCAGCTTAACGAGAATAAACAGTTTGCATTTTTCCAAAGACTGGCATTTCCGCTGCGTATCTTTTTGCTGATTCTGGTGTTCTCAATATTTGTCATTGCAGCCCTGGCGCAATATTTTACGGCCAGTTTTGAGGACTATTTAACGCTTCATGTGCGCGACATGGCAATGAATCAGGCAAAAATTATTGCTTCTAATGACAGTATCATCAGCGCAGTGAAAACGCGTGACTACAAGCGACTGGCGACCATCGCTAACAAATTACAAAGAGATACTGATTTCGATTATGTCGTGATTGGTGACCGGCACTCGATCCGCCTTTACCATCCTAATCCGGAGAAAATTGGTTATCCTATGCAATTCACCAAACCGGGCGCGCTGGAGAAAGGGGAGAGCTACTTTATCACCGGGAAAGGGTCAATTGGCATGGCGATGCGTGCCAAAACGCCAATCTTTGATGACGATGGAAAAGTCATCGGCGTGGTGTCGATTGGCTACCTGGTGAGTAAAATCGATAGCTGGCGGGCTGAGTTTTTATTACCGATGGCTGGCGTGTTTGTCGTGCTGTTAGGGATTCTGATGTTGCTGTCGTGGTTCCTGGCCGCGCATATCCGTCGGCAAATGATGGGCATGGAGCCAAAGCAAATCGCACGCGTGGTCCGTCAGCAAGAGGCGCTGTTTAGTTCGGTTTATGAAGGGCTGATTGCGGTGGATCCGCACGGTTACATTACCGCCATCAATCGTAACGCAAGAAAGATGCTGGGGCTGAGTTCCCCCGGACGGCAATGGTTGGGTAAACCCATTGCTGAAGTGGTCAGGCCCGCCGATTTCTTTACCGAACAGATTGATGAAAAACGTCAGGATGTGGTGGCGAACTTTAACGGTCTGAGCGTTATTGCCAACCGGGAAGCTATTCGTTCTGGTGATGATTTGCTGGGGGCCATTATCAGCTTTCGTAGTAAAGACGAAATATCCACCCTCAATGCACAACTGACGCAAATTAAACAATACGTCGAGAGCCTGCGCACATTGCGACACGAGCATCTCAATTGGATGTCGACGCTCAATGGTCTGTTGCAGATGAAAGAGTATGATCGCGTGTTGGCGATGGTGCAGGGGGAGTCTCAGGCCCAGCAACAGCTTATTGATAGCCTGCGCGAGGCGTTTGCCGATCGCCAGGTGGCGGGGCTGCTTTTTGGTAAAGTGCAGCGCGCCCGCGAACTGGGGCTAAAAATGGTCATCGTCCCCGGAAGTCAGCTTTCGCAACTGCCGCCAGGACTGGACAGCACCGAGTTTGCAGCCATTGTTGGCAATTTACTTGATAACGCCTTCGAAGCCAGCCTGCGTAGCGATGAAGGAAACAAGATCGTTGAATTATTCCTCAGCGATGAAGGCGATGATGTGGTGATTGAAGTCGCCGATCAGGGCTGCGGCGTTCCAGAGTCTCTACGAGACAAAATATTTGAGCAGGGTGTCAGTACGCGTGCTGACGAGCCCGGCGAACATGGCATTGGGTTGTACTTGATTGCCAGCTACGTAACGCGCTGCGGTGGTGTTATCACTCTCGAAGATAATGATCCCTGCGGTACCTTATTTTCAATCTATATTCCGAAAGTGAAACCTAATGACAGCTCCATTAACCCTATTGATCGTTGAGGACGAAACGCCGCTGGCAGAGATGCATGCGGAATATATTCGTCACATTCCCGGATTCAGTCAGATATTACTGGCGGGAAACCTGGCGCAGGCCCGAATGATGATCGAGCGTTTTAAGCCGGGGCTAATCTTGCTCGATAACTATCTTCCTGACGGTAGAGGGATTAATTTACTGCATGAACTGGTGCAGGCGCATTATCCCGGCGACGTGGTGTTTACCACTGCAGCCAGTGATATGGAAACGGTGTCTGAAGCCGTACGTTGTGGTGTATTTGATTATCTCATTAAGCCAATTGCCTATGAACGGCTGGGGCAAACGCTAACCCGTTTCCGCCAGCGTAAACATATGCTGGAAAGTATTGATAGCGCCAGCCAGAAGCAAATCGATGAGATGTTTAATGCCTATGCTCGCGGTGAACCCAAAGACGAACTGCCGACCGGCATTGACCCCTTGACGCTAAACGCGGTGCGAAAACTGTTTAAAGAGCCTGGTGTGCAACATACGGCAGAAACGGTGGCGCAGGCACTGACTATCAGCCGCACCACTGCCAGACGTTATCTTGAATATTGCGCCAGCCGCCATCTGATTATTGCTGAAATTGTTCACGGCAAAGTTGGCAGACCGCAACGCATATACCACAGTGGGTGACATGATAAAGCCGGAGGAAGCTTGCCTCCGGCATGACTATTTACTTGCCTGTGACCGCGGCTGCCGTTCCTGGCACCATCAGCTCTGTAGCAACGATAACAATCACCAGCCCAACAAGCACCGGCACCGAGGTGCGTTTTACGACTTCAAATGGTGAGATTTTCGCCATCCCGGCAACCGCAACGACTACGCCAGAAACGGGTGACAGGGTACGACCGAGGTTTGACGCCTGCAGCATTGGGATAGTCAAATACGCCGGGTTAATGCCGGAAGAGTGCGCCAGTTTCGGGATCATCTCAACAAACGCATAAAACGGCGCATTGCCTGAACCGGTCGTGACTGCCGCCAGCATTGTCAGGATCACCAATACCAGCATCAGGATGATACTCGCCGAACCAAACGAAGTGGCGATAGAAATCAGACTTTGAATAAAGCCGATGGTGCTAAGCCCCTGAGCGAATACCCCAGCGGCAACCAGCAGCATCACCACGTTAGCAAACGCATCTGCCATCCCGCGATAAGCCACTTCCAGGCCCGAGAACACTTTCTGGGTATTAAAGCTGCGGATGAACTCCAGAATGGAGGCAATCAGCATACAAATCACCAGAATAGTGATGATGTGTAATTGCGGCCCCCATTTGCCGTCAAAAATCAGCACTCCGATGATCGGCGTGAACGGCAAAATGGCATAAAACGCAGGAGCAGTGGTGGTGATTTCACTGACATCTAACATTTCATGAGAGATGTGCTCTTTTTTATCCAGATAACGTTGCCAGAAGAAGTGGGCGATCGCCATGCCGATAATTGCAGCAATTGAGATAGGCAGCGTCGTTTTGAAGGCGAAATCAATCAGCGACATTTCGGAAGCCTGCGCCGCCAGTACCACATCCCCTGAAGTCGGTGCGAGAATAATCGCCGCCGGGGAGGCACAAATAGCAGCAGCTGCACCACGGCTGATACCAACGTTTACCATCACCGGAAACAGGGTTGCCATCAGCAAAACACCCAGACCGGTTGCGGAAGAGACGGCCAGAGACATCAGACAGGCGACAAAATAGGCGGCAATCATCAGCAGGTAAGGGGAGTTAATATACTGCAATGGTTTTGACGCCAGCTTGACCACCATATCATTCGCGCCGATATGGGTCATGTAAGCGGCAAAGCCACACAGCATCATAATCATCATGCCGAGGTCGCCGCCGCGGCTCATTAGCAATATTTTAACGTATTCAACGATATCCGTGGCGCTGTAGCCTGTTGAAGCCTGGCTGGACGGTAACACTTTGTGCCCCATAATGGCACTGATAATCAGCAATAACAGGCCACCGACAAATAACACGCCAGTGGCGGAATACCCTTTAATGATGTAGCGAGCTACACCCACAATAACCACAACCCCAATAAGGAGTTCAATGAATGTCAGCATAATTTTTCCTGTCTCCAGGCCCCAAAGTAAATAATAAAAAATTCCTAAAGCTTAAGGAAAAAATATGCCCAATAAATTGGCGGTGAATGCTGATTAAAATCAAGAAAAACTGCCATTAAGACATTGAAGTTGCTGTTTTTATACATAGATAACAAAACGCATATTTAGCGGTTGGCAATTATCACATAATAATGTGTGTAAATTGATGGTGGATTGATGCAAATTTGTTAATTGCAATGGTGTTAGTCGCGGATGTGCGCTCAAAAAATAATCTATCATGAGCATGGGTTGACGATATATAATATATTCTTCGTTAAGAAGTTTTTTGTATCTTATTAAAAAATAAAGTAATTTTTCTTGATTGTATTTTGTCATCAAAAAAGACTTGGTTTTTCTTTTATGACTATTCCCATCGCAGAAAACGACGCATCATCTTAAATCGATGCGCGGAAATATTTATCTTGAACAAGCGGAAATAAATAGAACAGCTATTCAGATTATTCTTCATGTTGGGGCTATTAAGGTTATGTTAATTGTAGCTTTGCTATGCTAATAGTAGATTTTTGATAAATGTTTTATGGTCACAAATGAACGTGAGTAAATATGTCTCTATATTTTCCTTTGTTTTTATTCAGTTAATCAGCGTTGGTAAAGTTTTAGCTAACGCAGATGAGTGGATGACAACGTTTGGAGAAAATATTACACAAACCTGGCAACAGCCTGAACATTATGATTTATATATTCCTGCCATCACCTGGCATGCTCGTTTCGCTTACGACAAAGAAAAAACCGATCGCTATAACGAGCGACCGTGGGGTGGCGGTTTTGGTCAGTCGCGTTGGGATGAAAAAGGAAACTGGCATGGCCTGTATGCCATGGCATTTAAGGACTCGTGGAACAAATGGGAACCGATTGCCGGATACGGATGGGAAAGTACCTGGCGACCGCTGGCGGATGAAAATTTTCATTTAGGACTGGGATTCACCGCTGGCGTAACGGCACGCGATAACTGGAATTACATCCCTCTCCCGGTTCTACTGCCATTGGCCTCTGTGGGTTATGGTCCAGTGACTTTTCAGATGACCTACATTCCGGGTACCTATAACAATGGCAATGTGTACTTTGCCTGGATGCGCTTTCAGTTTTGAGACAAATGAAATTTTAGTAACTTCTTTAAAATCAATGAGTAAAATAATTAACATCAAAAATAACGCGACTTTTATCACTTTTTAGTAAAGTTGCACTGGACAAAGCGTACCACAATTGGTGTACTGGTAACCGACACAGCATTTGTGTCTATTTTTCATGTAAAGGTAATTTTGATGTCTAAGATTAAAGGTAACGTTAAGTGGTTTAATGAGTCCAAAGGATTCGGTTTCATTACTCCGGAAGACGGCAGCAAAGACGTGTTCGTACACTTCTCTGCAATCCAGACTAATGGTTTTAAAACTCTTGCTGAAGGTCAGCGCGTAGAGTTCGAAATCACTAACGGTGCCAAAGGCCCTTCTGCTGCAAACGTAATCGCTCTGTAAGATACGTCAGCAAGAATTCAAAACCCGCTTAATCAGCGGGTTTTTTTTGGTCTTTAGTGTGCGGTTGAGGCCGAAAACAGCCAGAAAGCCAGTGCGGTCATGGCAAAAGACCCCAGAAGGTTGACGAAAACGTTCAGTAATGCCCAGCCAAAGCGGCCCTCTTGTAACAAAAACACCACTTCTGCCGAAAATGTTGAGAAGGTTGTTAGACCGCCACAAAATCCGGTGGTGATTAATACTTTCCACACTGGATCAATGTTCGTCATCCTGCTAAACCAGGCGAATCCCATTCCTATGATGAATGCCCCAATCAGGTTTGCAGCCAGCGTCCCCATCGGAATCGCCTGATGCAGCGGGTTAAATCGCATACTTAACAGCCATCTCGCCACGCTTCCCGTACCACCGCCAATAAAAACTGCTAAAAGAAGTTGTAACACTGCAAAATCCTGCTATTTGATTTGTATGAGTGATAAGTGTAACGCCGAATAATCGCCGTTGGCGAATTTTACGACTCTGACAGGAGGAGGTGGCAATGCTGGTTGCCGCAGGACAGTTTGCTGTTACATCTGTGTGGGAAAAGAACGCTGAGATTTGTGCCTCGTTGATGGCGCAGGCGGCGGAAAACGACGTTTCGCTGTTTGTCCTGCCGGAAGCATTGTTGGCGCGTGATGATAATGATGCAGATCTATCGGTTAAATCAGCACAGCTGCTGGAAGGCGAATTCCTCGGACGTTTACGGCGAGAAAGTAAACGTAACATGATGACGACAATTCTGACGATTCATGTTCCTTCAACGCCGGGGCGCGCATGGAATATGCTGGTGGCGCTACAGGCAGGAAACATCGTCGCCCGTTATGCCAAACTGCATCTCTATGATGCATTTGCCATTCAGGAATCACGCCATGTTGATGCTGGTAATGAAATAGCTCCGTTACTGGAGGTGGAAGGGATGAAGGTCGGTCTGATGACCTGTTATGACTTACGCTTTCCAGAGCTGGCGCTGGCACAGGCATTACAGGGAGCTGAAATCCTGGTACTTCCTGCCGCCTGGGTTCGCGGGCCGCTCAAAGAGCATCACTGGTCAACGTTGCTTGCCGCTCGTGCGCTGGATACCACCTGTTATATGGTGGCGGCGGGGGAGTGCGGGAACAAAAATATCGGGCAAAGCCGGATTATAGATCCCTTTGGCGTCACCATTGCGGCAGCGTCAGAAATGCCTGCACTCATTATGGCGGAAGTGACGCCCGAACGTGTGCGTCAGGTGCGCGCGCAACTGCCCGTCTTAAACAACCGTCGCTTTGCGCCGCCGCAATTATTATGATGTTTTTTTACTCGGCGCTTGATTCACCTTGTTACAGATTGCTATTGTGTGCGCGCGTCGAATGACCGTTAATATTCTCTGGTTTTTAAGGCGCGTTCTGTTGCCGGTTATATGTCAAGAAGGTATCTATGGGTGAGATTAGTATTACCAAACTGCTGGTAGTTGCGGCGCTGGTCGTTCTGCTGTTTGGGACTAAGAAGTTACGTACGCTGGGCGGAGACCTTGGAGCGGCCATTAAAGGGTTCAAGAAGGCGATGAATGATGACGATGCTGCGGCGAAAAAAGGCGCAGACGTTGATCTTCAGGCTGAAAAGCTCTCTCATAAAGAGTGACGTGGCGAGCAGGACGCTCCCTCAATATCTTGTTCGATACAAAAAACCCGCTTCAAACAGCGGGTTTTTTATCAGACAGATGTAAGTAATTATTACAGGATTACTTAACTTCCATCCCTTTCGCCTGCAAATCGGCGTGGTAAGACGAGCGGACAAACGGACCGCATGCAGCATGGGTAAAGCCCATCGCCAGCGCTTCGGCTTTCATTTCGTCGAACTCATCCGGGCTAACGTAACGTTGAACCGGCAGGTGATGGCGGCTTGGCTGCAAATATTGCCCCAGCGTTAGCATCGTCACACCATGACGGCGCAGGTCGCGCATTACCTCAATAATTTCTTCATTGGTTTCACCCAGACCCACCATCAGACCAGACTTGGTCGGGATTTCCGGATGCGCTTCTTTAAAGCGTTCCAGCAGCTTCAGCGACCAGTTGTAATCTGCACCAGGCCGTACCTGACGGTAAATACGCGGTACGTTTTCCAGGTTATGGTTGAACACATCTGGTGGTGAGGCGGTCAGAATATCCAGAGCACGATCCATACGACCGCGGAAATCCGGCACCAGAGTTTCAATTTTGATTTGCGGGCTTTTTTCCCGAATGGCAGTAATGCAATCCGCAAAGTGCTGGGCACCGCCATCGCGCAGGTCATCACGGTCAACGGAGGTGATAACCACATAACGCAGCGCCATATCGGCAATGGTCTGCGCCAGTTTCACTGGTTCATTGGCATCCGGAGCTACCGGGCGACCATGGGCAACGTCACAGAACGGACAACGGCGGGTACAAATAGCGCCGAGGATCATAAACGTTGCTGTGCCGTGGTTGAAGCATTCCGCCAGGTTAGGGCAGGAGGCTTCCTCGCAGACAGAATGCAGGCCATTTTTGCGCATTGCGGCTTTGATGCCCTGGATACGTGTAGAGTCCGCTGGAAGCTTGATTTTCATCCATTCCGGCTTGCGCAGCAGGGCTTCGCGCTCTGTTGCCACGTTTTTAACCGGGATAAGGGCCATCTTATCGGCATCGCGGTATTTAACACCGCGTTCCATCACAATGGGTTTACTCATAGCGTGCGTGTTCCAGTTGCGAATTACGAAGGAAAGCGTTTCAATTCAATAGATTGTTGTAATTATCAACTATTTTTGAATTAACGACTGGCAGTATATCATTGAAACGGACCTGAAAGCAGCCAAAGCGGTCGCGAAAATGTAAAATTGTTGTTGGATTGTGCCATTTTTTCGTTCTACGCTGTGATCTGGCTGTAACAATACTTTTTCAAAATGCATTACGGATAACATCTATTACCCCGTGCAGGATGGGATCACGCAGGCTGAATTTGTTGTAGTGGATAGAGAAATCTATTTGCTCCTCATTTAAGGACGGAAAAGGCAGTTTTTCCAGCGGCCAGCAACGGCTAAACAGGTTATAAAAACGGCTGGGAATAATCGCTAACATGTCACTGTTGGCAACCAGTGCAGCGATTGTCAAAATGTTGTAGCTGGTGAAACTGATTTGCCGGTCCGGAAACATCTTTTGAACTCTCTGCCGCAGACCGCTGAAATTTTGCCCTTCCGGTAACAGGAGTATATGCGCAGCGTTGCCAATAGTCTCTCTGTCATCTTCTAAAGAGAGTAGCGGATTTCCCTCGCGGCAAATTAACACCATATTGTCGGTGAACAGAACATGATGTTGCACCGTACGATTGGTGCAAAACATGTTATCGATGATGAGATCGGTTTGAAACTGACTGAGTTGGTTTTCCGCGTCGCTGATGGGGGGGTTGCGCAGTAAAAGCTGCGGATAGTGAGATTTAATCGCCCGATAGATGACAGGAAGGACCAGGGCTCCGACCGAGGGGGTGGTCGCAATAGTTATCGTTCGTTGCTTATCATAGCTTCCTTCGATATCCAGCGCGCCAAGAATGGACTCAAGGCCCTGACTGATATACTCATGCAAATGCATTGCAAATGCAGTAGGAGTGACGCCCTGGCCTTTGCGAATAAACAATGGGTCAGGGAATATAACGCGCAGTTTCTGAATAGACTGACTGATTGCCGAGGGTGTCAGATTAAGCACTTTCGCTGCATTAACGATCCCTTTATGCACATACACAGCTTCAAAAATAGTCAGAAGGTTAAGATCAATATTTCGTAAGGTTGTAAATATTTGTGGTTTACCTTCTGACGACTTTCTGCTTAAACAGGGTTCAATTTGATTATTACTATCCACGCACTTACTCCAATTTTATTCATGGAAAAATAATATTTAAAAAAATTACAATAATCTTATATCTAATTTGAATGGAACGCTTTTGCTCACCATAGTCAACTATTTCAATAAGTTAATCAATGGGGTGAGTTACGGAGCGAAGCATTGCATCGCATTTCTGCAAGTGATAAAGAAAATATACAAACGCGAAGGAGAAGTAAAGCATTAGCAGGTATTATGAGTAATGACCCAGTGTAAATTGGGCCATTGATGTATGTAATTAAGCGGTAATATATTCGAAGTCGGGATTGTTTAGTAGCACTAAAATATTTTCTAGCAAACGCGGTGCAATATTATTAGTTGTCGCTTCGGGTTTCCATTGTGATATTTTAGCCATTTCCATTCCGGCATACCCACAAGGATTAATACGTAAAAATGGCGAAAGATCCATATTGACGTTTAATGCCAGACCGTGGAATGAACAACCGCGCCGAATACGTAAACCAAGTGAGCAAATTTTCTTTTCCCCGACATAGACACCAGGCGCGTCAGCCCGAGGATGTGCTTCTATACCCAGTTCAGCCAGGGTATTCACCACTGTTTGCTCGAGCAAGGTCACCAGTTCACGCACACCGAGTTTACGGCGTTTCAGGTTAAGCAACACATACATCACCTGTTGCCCCGGCCCGTGATAAGTCACCTGCCCACCGCGATCGCTTTGGATCACCGGAATATCGCCCGGCATTAAAATGTGCTCCGCTTTTCCTGCCTGCCCTTGGGTGAATACCGGATAGTGCTCGACCAGCCAGATTTCATCAAGAGTACTTTCATCGCGGGTATCGGTGAATTCATGCATAGCCTGGGAGATTGGCTCGTAAGGCTGAAGACCGAGCTGGCGGACAAGAATTTTATCCTGATACAAAACGGCATCTCCGTGGAGAATGAGTAAAAGTGGGGGAAAAGTATATCACAGCGAGGAGAGGGGAGTTACCCGACCAGGGGCCGGGTAAAGAATACGCGAGTTACAGAACCATGCGGACAATATCGATTTTGCCCAGTTCTTCATACAGTGTTTCAACCTGCTCAATATGAGTGGCGTTGATAGTGATAGATACCGAGTGGTAGTTGCCTTTGCTGCTTGGTTTTACCGTTGGGGTGTAGTCACCTGGCGCATGGCGCTGTACCACTTCAACCACCTGATCAACCAGCTCAGGTAACGCCTGCCCCATAACTTTGTAAGTAAAAGGAGTAGGGAATTCAAGCAGTTCGTTAAGTTTGGTTTTCATGTCAGCTCCGGCGTAACGTAATTAAATAGCAACTCCCGCCAGAAGGCGGGAGTTTTTTACTGATGCTTAGTATATGGGGGCGGAAATCACACTTTCAAGTGTTCGATTTTTAACCAAACCAGTGATGGAACATTAACTTAATGTAATCAATGATTTTGCCGAAGAAGTTGCCTTCCGGGATTTCTTGCAGCACAACCAGCGGGCGTTGTTCGATCGTTTTGCCATCAAGCTGGAAGTTGATAGTACCGACGACCTGATTCTTTTGCAGCGGCGCATGCAATTCACTGCTGTTCAGCACATAGCTGGCTTTCAGATCTTTCATGCGGCCACGCGGAATGGTCAGGTACACGTCTTTATCAACACCTAACGAAGCGCGATCAGAATCACCAAACCAAACCGGTTCAGAGGCGAACTCTTTACCTACTTTCAGTGGGTTAACGGTTTCGAAGAAACGGAAGCCCCAGGTTAGCAGTTTTTTACTTTCGGCTTCACGGCCTTTAAAAGTACGTCCGCCCATCACCGCAGAGATCAAGCGCATCTGGCCTTCAGTCGCAGAAGCAACAAGGTTGTAACCTGCTTTGTCAGTGTGTCCGGTTTTGATGCCGTCGACATTCAGGCTGTTATCCCATAACAGGCCGTTACGGTTCAGCTGGCGAATACCGTTAAACGTAAATTCTTTTTCTTTATAGATCGAGTATTCATTCGGTACGTCACGGATCAACGCCTGGCCGATCAGCGCCATATCTCGCGCGGAGCTGTACTGACCGTCAGCGTCGAGACCGTGCACGGTCTGGAAGTGAGTGTTTTTCAGGCCCAGTGCGTTAACGTAGCTGTTCATCAAGCCAACAAAAGCGTCCTGGCTACCAGCGGCAAAATCGGCCATGGCGACGCAAGCATCGTTACCCGATTGCAGGTTAATACCGCGGATCAGCTGAGAAACCGGAACCTGCATGCCCGGTTTGAGGAACATCAGCGAAGAACCTTTAAATACCGGGTTACCGGTGGCCCATGCGTCGTTGCCGATGGTGACTAAATCAGTTTCTTTAAATTTACCGGCTTTCATTGCCTGGCCGATAACGTAACTGGTCATCATTTTGGTCAGACTGGCAGGATCGCGGCGGACATCTGCGTTCTGTTCGGCGAGCACTTTGCCCGAGTTATAGTCAATCAGGATGTAGGACTCCGCATCGATCTGCGGTACACCCGGGATCATAGTTTTGATATTCAGGTCATCGGCATGTGCAGCAGAGATAAAGGCTGTGCAAAGAGCCGTGGTGAGCGCCAGGCGCTTCATGATACGAGCGGAAAAAATGGTATTCATGGTCTGAACTACGACATCCGTGATGGAATTAAAAAAAGTGCCCTACTATAGCAAATGCACTACCGGCAGGCATCTGACTTTCCGCGTGACTTTGTTAACGTCATTTACAGAAATTGACACATCAGATGCCTGCTTTACGCTACTGCGCGGTGGTAATAAATGACTGTAATTGGGCTTCGGTTTGCAAACGTTGCTGCAAGGTACTGGCTTCGGCTTTGCTGGCGAATGGGCCAAGCTGGATCCGCCAGACCGCGCCATTTTGAGTTACGCGACCGGGGACGCCGAACTTCTGTCCCAGTTGCTGTTGGTACTGTTGCGCACGCGCCTGATCGCTTACGGCCCCGACTTGCACCATAAAGTTGCCGCTGGCGCTTTGTGAGGCGGCTTGCGGTGTCACCATTGCAGGCGAGGTTTCAGGCGTTGTCGAGGGGGCTGTAACAACGGGCTGTGGCGCAGGTGTTGGTTCGCTGCCTTCCAGCACACCAGGCGCTAACGTCGTTGGTGCACCGAGGAAACCGCTGCTGGTTACCGGCGCGCCGGTCGGATCTTCGCTTTTTAGCGTCGAATTACTGACCGGAAGAATGTCACCCTGCGGGCCAGACACTGAACTTGTTCCCGCGCCACCGCTTAAATCGGGAGGTGCAGGCAGGGCGTAAGTCTGTTTGGCAACTGTGGTACAGGCCATACCAGGACCAGAAAGCGAACCATCCTGGGCGACAATAATCGGATCGATACGAACTTTGGTGTTGTTTGACGTGTTAAGACGGTCAGCTGCCGCGCGAGAAAGCGAAATAACGCGGTCGTTGCCGTAAGGACCGCGATCATTAATGCGCACCACGATCATTCGCCCGTTAGCCAGGTTAGTGATTCTGGCGTAGCTGGGGATCGGAAGCGTTGGATGGGCCGCTGTCAGCTGTGTCGGATCGAATGCTTCGCCAGAGGCCGTCAGGTTACTGCCGGGTTCGGCATCATAGATTGCCGCCAGTCCCGCCTGGCTAAATCGAGACGGATCCTGCACGATTTTGTAGCTTTTACCGTCGCGCTGGTAATCCTGATTTGCCGTCGCGTTCAGTGGTTCGAAACGCGGGTCTGCCCCGCTAATTTCAACTATGGGGCCGTTACATACCGCAGGCTGCGGTACACTTACCGTCTGTTGCTGACCATCATCGCTTGTACATGCCGCGAGCATTCCTGCCGCGATGCAGATCCCGAGCCACTGCTTACGCATTGCGCACCTCTTACACGCTTTTCGACAACATTTTCCTGTGGGTGTGGATTGACATTACAATCCCGAACCCAGCCATCAGCACAATTAGCGCTGATCCTCCATAACTGACCAGTGGGAGCGGAACCCCTACAACCGGCAGAATACCGCTTACCATACCAATATTTACGAAGACATAAACGAATAATATCAGCATTAAACCGCCAGCCATGACACGACCAAAGGTGGTTTGCGCTCTGGCGGCTATCCACAGCCCGCGCATGATCAGCAGAATGTAGAGGGCGAGCAGAATCAAAATGCCCACTAATCCCAGCTCTTCCGCCAGTACCGCGAAAATAAAGTCAGTATGGCGTTCGGGGAGAAATTCAAGCTGTGACTGAGTACCGTGCAGCCAGCCTTTGCCGCGTAATCCGCCGGAGCCAATAGCAATTTTAGACTGAATAATGTGATAGCCCGCGCCGAGTGGGTCTGATTCCGGGTCCAGGAGCATCATTACGCGCTGGCGCTGGTAATCATGCATCAGGAAGAACCACAGAATAGGAATGAACGCCGCCACCAGCACTACTGCGACGCCAATCAGACGCCAGCTAAGGCCAGAGAGGAACAGTACAAACAGACCGGAAAGCGCAACGAGGATTGATGTCCCCAGGTCAGGCTGCGCAGCCACCAGCAGCGTGGGCATAAATATCAGCACCAGCGCGATGCCTGTGTTCTTCAACGACGGCGGGCAAACGTCGCGGTTGATAAAGCGCGCTACCATCAGTGGTACGGCTATTTTGGCAATTTCCGACGGCTGAAAACGAACGATACCGAGGTCCAGCCAGCGTTGAGCGCCTTTAGAGATGGCACCAAAAGCATCTACTGCCACCAGCAAAATAATACAGATGATATAGAGATAGGGGGCCCAGCCTTCATAAACGCGTGGAGGAATTTGCGCCATCACCACCATGATGACCAGGCCCATCGCGATTTGGCCTATTTTACGCTCCATCATGCCAATATCCTGACCGCTGGCGCTCCAGATAACCAGGGCGCTGTAAACCAGCAATGCCAGTAAGATCAGCAGCATTGTGGGATCGAGATGGACTTTATCCCAGAATGTTTTTTTATTCGGATTATCCGTCATGATTAATGGTCCTCCGCTGCGGCAACCGCTGGATTTTCCGCAGGCAGATCGGTGTTGTTATCACCCAACATAATGTGGTCGAGGATCTGGCGCATCAGCGTACCAACTGCCGGACCCGCGCCTCCGTTCTCCAGAATCATGGCGACAGCCACTTGCGGATTGTTGTATGGCGCAAAGGCGGTCATCAGTTTGTGGTCACGTAAACGCTCGGCAATTTTGTGCGCATTATAGGTTTCGTTCGCTTTCAGGCCGAAGACCTGAGCTGTACCGGATTTCGCTGCAATTTTGTACGGTGCGCTGGCAAAGTATTTATGCGCCGTACCGTTAGGGCGGTTAGCAACACCGTACATACCGTCTTTTGCCAGCTCCCAGTAACCGGAATGAATATCGCCGACGGGCGGTTCATGCGGTTGTACCCATGGCACCTGTTTGCCGTCTTCAGCGGTGCTCATCAGCAAATGTGGAACTTTCACGATACCGTCATTAATCAGGATCATCAGTGCCTTACTCATCTGGATTGGGGTCGCTGTCCAGTAACCCTGACCGATACCAACCGGAATGGTGTCACCCTGATACCACGGTTTTTTAAAGCGTTTCTGTTTCCATTCGCGTGTAGGCATGTTGCCGGAACGTTCTTCCGCCAGGTCGATACCGGTGTAATGACCATAACCGAATTTACCCATCCATTCGGAGAGGCGATCGATCCCCATATCGTAGGCCACCTGATAGAAGAAGGTATCCGCAGATTCTTCCAGCGATCTTGTGACATTCAGACGCCCGTGGCCCCATTTTTTCCAGTCACGATAACGTTTTTCCGAACCTGGCAGTTGCCACCAGCCTGGGTCAAACAGCGTCGTATTGCGCGTGATCACTCCGGCGCTCAATGCCGAAACCGCCACATAGGGTTTAACTGTAGACGCGGGAGGATAAACCCCCTGTGTGGCGCGGTTCACCAGCGGTGTATTTGGGTCGTTCAGCAAGGCGGAATAATCTTTGCTGGAGATACCGTCAACAAACAGGTTTGGGTCATAACTAGGCGTGGAAACCAGCGCCAGCACCCCACCTGTACGCGGATCGGTGACTACCACCGCTGCGCGGCTACCCGCCAGCAGCGTTTCAATATATTGCTGGAGTTTGAGATCCAGCGTCAGGTAAATATCGTGTCCGGCTTGCGGTGGCACTTCTTTTAACTGGCGGATAACACGCCCACGGTTGTTAACTTCAACCTCTTCATAACCGGTCTGACCGTGCAGCACGTCTTCATAGTAACGCTCAATGCCCAGCTTACCGATATCATGCGTTGCCGCATAGTTGGCCAGTTTGCCGTCATTATTCAGGCGTTCGACGTCTTTATCGTTGATTTTCGACACATAGCCGATGACGTGGGTCAACGCCGAACCGTAAGGATAGTAACGACGCTTATAGCCTTTAACTTCGACACCCGGAAAACGGTACTGGTTAACGGCAAAGCGCGCCACTTGTACTTCGGTCAGGTTAGTTTTCACCGGGATAGAGGTGAAACGGTGTGAACGTGCGCGCTCTTTTCGGAATGCAGCAATATCGTCATCGGTCAGATCAACCACGCTGCGCAAAGCGTCCAGCGTTTGCTGCACGTTATCGACTTTCTCCGGCATCATCTCTATCTGGTAGATAGTGCGGTTAAGTGCCAGAGGGATACCGTTACGGTCGTAGATAATGCCGCGGCTGGGCGCGATAGGCACCAGCTTAATGCGGTTTTCATTAGATCGGGTCTGGTAATCGGTAAAGCGAACAATTTGCAGATTATACAGATTGGCGATAAGCACGCCGGTCAGCAGCAAAATCCCCAAAAAGGCGACCAGCGCCCGGCGCACAAACAGCGCGGACTCTGCCGTATAGTCGCGAAAAGAGTTCTGTAGTTTCATCCGCTGCGTTTTCTACTCAAAGCTCCCTTATCACTCACGGTGATAAGGATGGTTGGTGGTGATGCTCCACGCCCGGTACAGACTCTCTGCGACCAGCACGCGAACCAGCGGATGGGGAAGGGTAAGCGCCGACAGCGACCAGCTCTGCTCCGCCGCCGCTTTACAGGCAGGCGACAACCCTTCAGGCCCGCCAATCAGTAGACTGACGTCGCGACCATCCAGTTTCCAGCGTTCCAGCTCAGCGGCTAACTGCGGCGTATCCCAGGGCTTGCCTGGAATATCGAGAGTGACAATGCGGTTTTTGCCTGCGGCTGCCAGCATCTGCTCACCCTCTTTGTCGAGTATGCGCTTGATGTCCGCATTCTTGCCGCGTTTTCCGGCCGGAATTTCAATCAGCTCGAAGGGCATATCTTTCGGAAAACGGCGCAGGTACTCGGTAAAACCGGTTTGTACCCAGTCCGGCATTTTCGTTCCCACGGCGACAAGTTGCAGCTTCACGCATTAACTCCAGAGTTTTTCCAGTTCATACAGGCGACGGCTCTCTTCCTGCATGACATGGACAATCACATCGCCCAAATCCACGACAATCCAGTCGGCGCTGTTTTCACCTTCTACGCCGAGCGGCAACAGGCCCGCTGCGCGAGACTCCTGCACAACGTGGTCAGCAATGGACATAACATGACGGCTGGACGTACCCGTACAGATGATCATGCAGTCGGTGATGCTGGATTTGCCCTGAACGTCTAAGGCGATGATGTCCTGACCTTTGAGGTCATCAATTTTGTCGATAACAAAATCCTGGAGTGCTTTACCCTGCAAGTTTTCCCCCTGGGTGAATCAAATAGATAAAAATGGTCTGTCAGTATACCTGAACCAGAGGCGATTTCGGGACAATTGTCGCCGAATCGGCTTTCGAAAGTGGGCTATCATCCCACCCCGCGCCGCAGATTGCATCGCCATTTTTGTAAAACAATTTCTACAAAGTCGTGTCTGGCGAAAAAAGTCTGGCTGCGGAGAATATCAGCCTGCCCGGGGCTGTCAATGGTCGTTGCGGCTTACCCGTAAAAAAACAGAAAAGTCATGTATTCTCGACCCCGATGGCACGGCTATTGAGGACGCGTAGCGTCGCGAATTTTTGGTTGATATCAATGGCGCTCCAACACCCCTGGTCAACGCGAAAATGCCACATAGCCTCGGCAGGCATGCCAATTAAACGAGCGATTAACAGACTCAGTACACCCTGATGGCTGACGACTAAAATATTCTGATAGTGCTGAAATTCACTAAGCCTTGCGATAAACCGTTCCACTCGTTGTGAAAATGCCTGAAATCCTTCACCGTTCGTGGGGATAGCATGCTGCCAGTCATTGCACCACGCGCTATAGTTTTCGGCATCTTCTTGCATGAGGTCGCGATGATGTCGCATCTCCCAGTCGCCAAAAAACATTTCGTTGAGTTCAGGGATGATTTGCACGGGGAGCTGGCGATCACTGAGAACCAGTCGCGCGGTATGCTGTGCCCGTTCCAGTTCACTGCATAAAACCAGGTCAAAGGAAACTCCATGTAGCAGCGTATGCAGATTTTGCGCTTGCTCAATACCGCGCGCAGTCAGGGGTGTGGGAGCATGACCGCTGTACAGACCATCGATATTCGCTTGCGTTTCGCCATGACGAATTAACCACAGTCGCATCATGCCCTCCGTAACGACAGGTATCAGCGATACAAGCCTTGTTGGTTAATGTAAGTCAGTACCGGTTCCGGCAATAAATCCTCACACGATTCACCGTTTTGCAAACGTTCGCGGATGATGGTCGCCGAGATGTTAAACCACGGCGTTTCAGCCAGATAAATTTTACCGGCAGGCTGAAGATGGAGATCTTCCGGGTTATGTGTCAAATGATCTTCCAGCCATTGCTGGTATTGCGGTTGCGCCATTTCTAGTGGGTAACCGGGACGCCGACAGACGATCAAATGTGCATTGTCGAGTATCGTTTCGTATTCGTACCAGGTTGGAAAGGTCAGCAGTGAATCCTGGCCAATAATAAATGCCAGCGGCACATCTGGCCCTTGTTCCTGCCGCCATTCTTTCAGTGTTTGTGCAGTGTAAGAGGGAGAATTGCGCTTTAGCTCGCGTTCATCAAGGGTAAACAGTGGCTTGTCGGCAATCGCCAGTTCAAGCATGTGTTTACGCTGCACGCTGGTTGCTTCCGGCTGGGGACGATGCGGAGGAACATTATTAGGGATGATGGTGACTCGCGTCAGACCAATCAAGTTCGCCAGCGTTTCCACGGGCTTAAGATGACCATAGTGCACCGGATCAAAGGTGCCACCAAACAGAGCCTGTAAAGATTTCATATCAACCGTCGATAAATACGTCCGCCAGCGGTTTATGGCACAACAGAAGAGATAATCCTTCCAGCTTTGCCCATACTGACTGACCGTAATCTTGTTTGAGGGTGAGTTCCGTTCGTGTCAGGAGTTGCACGGCCTGACGTAACTGCGGCTGGCTTAAGCGGTTTAGCGCCTCGCCCATCATGCCCCGGCGGTTCTGCCAAACGCGATGTTTATCAAACAACGCACGCAGTGGCGTATGGGCAGACTGGCGTTTCAGGTTAACCAGTAACAACAGTTCTCGTTGTAATGTGCGCAACAAAATAACCGGCTCGCTGCCTTCCAGACGCAGTTGCTGAAGAATATGCAATGCGCGCTTACTTTTGCCCATCAACAAAGCATCAACCCAATGAAAAGGGGTGAAATGCGCGGCATCATTCACCGCCTGTTCAACGCGCGGTAAGGTCAGTTTGCCGTCCGGCCAGAGCAGCGATAAACGCTCCAGAGCCTGGGCCAGCGCCAGCAGGTTACCTTCATAACAGTAGCAGAGCACCTGATTTGCAGCGTCATCCAGTTCTAAGTTGAGCTGTTTTGCACGCGCAGCAACCCAGCGGGGAAGCTGAGCCTGCTCCGGTGTTTGACAGGTCACCTGCACGCTTCGATTCGCAAGAGCAGTAAACCAGGCAGCATTTTCTTGCGCTTTGCTTAATTTATTACCGCGGACGATCAACAGCAGGTCGTCATGCAGAAGTCCAGTGAGTGTGAGAAGTTGTTCATTGATCGCCGCATTCGGTCCGTTTTCTGGTAACAACAGCAATAGCGTTTGTCGACTGGCAAACAGACTCATGGCCTGGCATAACGAAAAGACCGCATTCCAGTCAGTGTTGGGATCAATGGAAAAAGTGTGGTGTTCTTCGAATCCTTGTGCCGCAGCGACCTGACGAATAGCGTCCTGGCTTTCCTGCAATAACAGAGGATCGTTACCAAGTAAAAGATACGCCGCGCGCAGCCCTTCATTGAGCTGCGCGCGAAGTTGTTCCGGGTACAACCGAATCATCAGTTACCCAGCGTGGTAGAGACGCGTGCAGGCGTTGCCGGAGTATCCGTTGTGGTCGACGTCTGTTCTTCGTCGGAACGAATATCCGCAGCACGGATGCTTGGCAGCTTACGAATCAGCTGTTCGGCAGCACGGTCGTACATCTCTTTTACGATCATGTCTTGTTCGTTATCTTTCGCTAACGCCATTTGCGGGTTATCGAAGAACGAACGGAAGACTTTGGCGCTAATCGGGTAGATGTCACGGCCGGGGATCAACACGGTCGCATTAACCGTCATGATCATCTGATACTCTGCTGTTTGACCGTTACGGAATACCGATGCGGTATCTTTCGCGATGCTCACTTTACCCAAACGCAGGGATGGAACGTCCTTACGCGTGGTTTCTTTATCAAGCAACTCGACACCGTTCAGACGTAACTGGTTACGCACCGCACGGCTTAATGGCCCGTTCGGATCTCCTGAGTCCAGGATCATGACCTTCATAGTGGAAGGAACCTGCGTGGTGTCACGCAGATGCCAGCCACACCCGGCGGTGATTAACACCGCCAGAGATAACAACAATGTTGCCAGATATCGCACGCTTCCTCCCGCGCTTAGCCAACGACCAGATTGAGGAGTTTACCTGGTACGTAAATCACTTTACGCACAGTAACGCCATCGAGATATTTTGCTACCAGATGTTCCTGGCCAGCACGTTCGCGAACCTGTTCTTCCGTTGCGTCCACCGGAACAGTGATTTTGGCACGGACTTTACCGTTAACCTGCACCACCACCAGGGTGGAGTCTTCCACCATCGCTTTTTCGTCAGCAACCGGCCACGGCGCGTTGTCGATATCGCCTTCGCCTTTCAGTTCCTGCCACAGCGTGAAGCAGATGTGCGGGGTGAACGGGTTAAGCATACGGACTACCGCCAGCAGCGCTTCCTGCATCAGGGCGCGATCCTGCTCGCCATCGGTCGGTGCTTTCGCCAGTTTGTTCATCAGCTCCATAATTGCCGCAATCGCGGTGTTGAAGGTCTGACGACGGCCGATATCATCGGTCACTTTAGCGATAGTTTTATGAACATCGCGACGCAGTGCTTTCTGATCTTCAGTCAACGCGTCGACATTCAGTGCTGCAACATCACCTTTTGCAGTGTGCTCGTAAACCAGTTTCCAGACACGTTTCAGGAAGCGGTTAGCCCCTTCCACGCCAGACTCCTGCCATTCGAGAGTCATATCCGCCGGAGAAGCAAACATCATAAACAGACGAACGGTGTCCGCGCCGTAACGTTCAACCATCACCTGTGGGTCGATACCGTTGTTCTTCGACTTGGACATTTTGCTCATGCCGGTATAAACCAGTTCATGGCCTGCCGCGTCTTTCGCTTTCACGATACGGCCTTTCTCGTCACGTTCAACGATAGCATCAACTGGGGAAACCCAGTTACGCTCGCCGTTTTCGCCAACATAGTAGAAGGCATCCGCCAGCACCATACCCTGACACAGCAACTGTTTTGCTGGTTCGTCAGAGTTCACCATGCCTGCATCACGCATCAGTTTATGGAAGAAGCGGAAGTAGAGCAGGTGCATAATGGCGTGTTCGATACCACCAATGTAGATATCCACCGGCAGCCAGTAGTTGGCCGCTTCGGAATCCAGCATACCTTCTTTGTACTCAGGGCAAGTGTAGCGCGCATAGTACCAGGAGGACTCCATAAAGGTGTCGAAAGTGTCCGTTTCACGCAGCGCAGGCATACCGTTAACGGTGGTTTTCGCCCACTCAGGATCAGCTTTGATTGGGCTGGTAATGCCGTCCATCACCACATCTTCCGGCAGGATCACCGGCAGCTGGTCGTCCGGGGTCGGCATTACAGTACCGTCTTCCAGCGTCACCATCGGAATTGGCGCGCCCCAGTAACGTTGACGGGAAACACCCCAGTCGCGCAGGCGGTAGTTCACTTTACGCTCGCCAACACCCATCGCAGTCAGTTTATCGGCGATGGCGTTGAAGGCTGCTTCATGATCAAGGCCGTTGAACTCGCCAGAGTTGAACAGCACGCCTTTTTCGGTCAGGGCTTGCTGAGAAAGATCTGGCTCAGAGCCGTCAGCTGCCAGGATAACCGGTTTGATGTTCAGGCCGTATTTAGAGGCAAACTCGTAGTCGCGCTGGTCGTGACCCGGAACCGCCATGACTGCGCCGGTGCCGTATTCCATCAATACGAAGTTTGCTGCCCAAACCGGAATTTCTTCGCCCGTTAATGGGTGAACCGCTTTAAAGCCAGTATCGACGCCTTTTTTCTCCATCGTCGCCATTTCAGCTTCGGCAACTTTGGTGTTACGGCATTCGTCAATAAAGGCGGCCAGTTCAGGATTATTTTCCGCCGCTTTCTGTGCCAGCGGATGACCTGCCGCTACCGCCAGGTAGGTACAACCCATAAAGGTGTCCGGGCGGGTAGTGTAAACAGTCAGCGTGTTGTCATAGTCGTTAACGTTGAAGGTGATTTCCACGCCTTCAGAACGACCGATCCAGTTACGCTGCATGGTTTTAACGGTGTCTGGCCAGTGATCCAGTTTATCCAGATCGTTGAGCAGCTCGTCAGCGTAAGCGGTGATTTTGATAAACCACTGCGGGATCTCTTTACGCTCAACTTTGGTATCGCAGCGCCAGCAGCAGCCGTCGATAACCTGTTCGTTCGCCAGTACGGTCTGGTCGTTCGGGCACCAGTTGACCGCAGAAGTCTTCTTATATACCAGGCCTTTTTTATACAGCTCGGTGAAGAATTTCTGTTCCCAACGGTAGTATTCCGGTGTACAGGTTGCCAGCTCGCGGCTCCAGTCATAACCAAAGCCCAGCATTTTGAGCTGGTTTTTCATGTACGCGATGTTGTCGTACGTCCACGGTGCTGGCGCGGTGTTATTTTTCACCGCTGCGCCTTCCGCAGGCAGACCAAACGCGTCCCAGCCGATCGGCTGCAGAACGTTTTTGCCCAGCATGCGCTGGTAACGGGCGATCACGTCACCGATGGTGTAGTTACGTACGTGGCCCATGTGTAGTCGACCAGAAGGATAGGGAAGCATAGACAGGCAGTAATACTTCTCTTTGCTCTCGTCTTCTGTTACTTCAAATGTGCGCTTCTCATCCCAATGAAGCTGTACTTTGGATTCTATCTCTTCCGGGCGGTATTGCTCTTGCATGGCAGCCAGTGGTCCTGTTTTCATTACGGCTACAAAAGTAGCGTTAGAGGTGGTTTTTCAGATCCGCATAGCATAGCCCAAACGTCCGCGTCAAAACAGCCTTTCGCGCACTCGACGTTGAAATGATGCCCGGATTATTCATACATTAATTTACAGAGTTTGTGGGCGTAATAGCAAAGCAAGGAACAAAGAACGTCTATTATTATAGTCAGTTAACGACCCGGGAGATGAAACGATGAACAAGGTTGCTCAATATTACCGTGAACTGGTCGCGTCACTGAGCGAACGCCTGCGTAATGGCGAACGTGATATCGACGCACTGGTGGAACAGGCGCGCGAGCGCGTAATAAAAACAGGGGAGTTAACGCGAACCGAGGTTGATGAGCTGACGCGAGCTATCAGACGTGACCTGGAAGAGTTCGCCATGAGCTATGAAGAGAGCCTGAAAGAAGAATCTGACAGCGTCTTTATGCGGGTGATTAAAGAAAGCCTCTGGCAGGAACTGGCGGACATTACCGATAAAACGCAACTTGAGTGGCGCGAAGTTTTCCAGGATCTCAATCATCACGGGGTTTATCACAGCGGGGAAGTCGTAGGTCTGGGGAATCTGGTCTGCGAGAAATGTCACTTCCATCTCCCAATCTACACACCGGAAGTGCTGACGCTATGCCCGAAATGTGGTCATGATCAGTTCCAGAGACGCCCGTTCGAGCCTTAATGGTCCGATTTCAAACAGCAATAAAGAGAATATGGGCCGAATAAAATTCCCCGGCCCTTGTTTTTATCTCTACAGTAAATCTTCAATCTCACGGATTTTTTGACTGACATCCCTGGTACCGGATGACTGAACTTTACGATACAGATCGAGAGCCTGTCGGAGATCGACAGGTCTTCCTTCTCCGTAATGATACATAATGGCAAGGTTATACCAGGCAGTGGCATTATCGCATTCAGCGGCTTTCGTAAACCATTCAAAGGCGGCCTGATAATCCTTCTCAACGCCTTGACCGTGTTTATACATATAGCCGATGTTAACGTAAGCGCCGACGCTTTCCTGAGCGGCAGCCTTCAGATACCAGTACATTGCTTGCTTATAGTCCTGGTCAACCCCTTCGCCAGAGTTATAATCCCACGCAATTTGAAATTGAGCGTGCCGATTACCTTGCTGTGCGCTTTTCAAATACCAGAATGCGGCAAGAGCTTTGTTTTGGGCAACACCTTTACCGTCTTCATAAAGATCGGCCAGATTGTCTTGTGCGTAACTATGGCCTTGCAATGCAGCTTGTTTGTACCAGAAAAATGCCAGCGCATAGTCTTGTGCGACTCCTTTGCCATTTCTGTACATCCACCCAAGATTATTTTGCGCATAAGACATTCCGCTCTCCGCGGCTATCTGATACCAGACAACCGCTTCTTTATAGTTGGGGTCTTCTCCACGATCCAGTATCCAGCCAAGGGAGTTGGAAGCGAAAGTATGGCCTTGTAGGGCAGCTTTTTTCAGCCAAAAGATGGCTTGCCCATTATCTTTATGACGGCTTTTATCCTCGGTATACTTTTGCCCTAAGGAATATTGTGCTTCACAATGACCTTGCTCAGCGGCCAGCTTCAGCCAGTAAAAGGCCTTTTCGTCGTCCGGAGAGTCAATTGCGCTATCGCGATTATAATAAAACCCAACAATATATTGAGCCTCGCAATCGCCTTTTTCAGCACGTTCGATAATCTCATCTATTGATAAATTATCGCAGCAACTTGACGTAAAAATCATTATCATTTCCTTATGGTTGTAGATAAAACATATTATATTTTTATGTATTCCATTTTTGCGTAAGCCTTATTTTATGCGTATTATGTTGCGTCAGAAAAGTATAAATAACTGAGTCTCGCAATGTAGTTTACATTCATTAAATGAATGTTTAAGGATAAATTATATGGACATGGAGTCGCAAAAAATATTGTTTGCACTTTCCACTCCGATGGAAATACGCAATGAATGCTGTTTACCTTCGCATTCATCCCCCAAAATGTATTTAGGTACATGCTTTTTTGACCTTTCTTCCTCATGGGGAATTGATGACCGTGATGACCTGCTGCGTACAATTCACCGAATGACCGATAACGGTCATGCCGCGCGGTTGGCAGGGTTTTATCACCGCTGGTTTCGTTATTCTCCATGTGAATGGCGTGATTATCTTGCTGAACTAAATGAGCAAGGTCAGGCTTATGCGCAATTTGTCGCCAGCACCGCCGAATGCTGTGGCGAAGGGGGAATCAAAGCCTGGGATTATGTCCGGATGGGTTTTTTAAGCCGAATGGGCGTACTTAATAACTGGTTGAGCGAAGAAGAAAGTCTATGGATCCAGTCGCGCATTCATCTACGGGCGCTACGTTATTATAGTAACTGGCAGCAATACTTTGCCGGTTATACCTTTGGTCGGCAATATTGGCAGTCTCCCGAAGATGATAATCTTCAGTTATTACGTGAATTTTTAGCGCGTAAAGAATACGACGATTCCGGCAATGATATGTTTTATCAATTATTTGCCAGTGATGATGCGTATTACCCTACCTTGTCCTGGCAACCATTGGCTTACTATTCTGCATGCCCGGAAACGCTTAAGGATATGAGCGATCTATGAAAAATTGCTGGAAGATCCTCAACATAGAGGAAACAACTGACGTCGATATTATCCGCCGCGCTTATCTGGCGCTGTTACCGTCCTTTCATCCAGAAACCGATCCGCAGGGTTTTAAACAACTTCGTCAGGCGTATGAGGAGGCGCTACGGATTGCGCAGTCGCCTGCTAAATCTGTTTGGCAACCAGAAGAACATGAAGTTGCAGAGCATGAAATACTGCTCGCCTTTCGTGCGTTACTCGCCTCTGATAGCGAACGTTTTCTGCCCTCTGCCTGGCAGCGATTCATTCAGCAATTAAATTATTGCTCGATGGAAGATATTGATGAATTACGCTGGTCGCTGTGCACAATAGCCATGAACACTGCCCATTTATCCTTCGAGTGCGTGGTGTTATTAGCAGAAAGATTGCGGTGGTTGCAGGAGGAAAACGTCGGGGAAATAGACGAAGAAGAACTGGAATCCTTTTTATATGCCATTGCGAAGGGGAATGTTTTTAACTTCCAGACCATTCTGCATCTGCCCGTTGCCGTACAAAATGACACCATTGATTTTTACCAAATGTTCGCTCGGATTTGGTCATCGCATCCAGAATGGCTGACATTGTATTTAGCGCAACATCGCGCAGTGATTATCCCCGATGATGCAAATTTGCACAGAAATTTACTCCGCTGGTATAGCACAAGCCGTCTGGATATCCCCGAACTTCTGGATTACGCCCGGTCGTGGCGGGAAGCTGAACCTGATAATGAAGATGCGCGTTATTATGAATACGCGCAACGCGTCTATTGTGGAGAAGGCGAAAGCCTGCTGGCAGAACTTTGTGACTTCTGGCGCGAGTCTCCCTCGACCCAGGCAGATGTATTAATGTTGCAATGGTGCCGTCAGCATCGGGTCGATTATTACCCGTTAGTCGTGATGATGATTGAAGCACGTGAACTGGTTAACGATCAGGGGAAACCGTTACTTTATGTTCCTGGCGACAGTGCGCGTACGCGCTTTCAATTATACGAAATACTCAGCGATGAGAAACTCTCTGCGCTGGGGCGTTCTCTGGTTGAGATGGTTTTGCACAAAGGGCGTAAGCCGCGAATCTCACTCACGCGTGATACACAGCATCCCTTATGGACATTATATTTAGTTGCTAAACAATTAGTGCAGACCAGCCAACCTACAGAAGAATCATTGATGCCGATCGTCGCCCGCCTTGATGCAGAAGATCGTTGTCCTCTGGACGCATTAATAATTCGACGATTATTAATTCAGTCGGCGAATTTTGCCGGGCAACAAACCGTCGAGCCGGAGCCGCAACCGCAGCCAATGCCCGTTGACGATGGTGGGCCGGGCTGTCTGGGCATCATTAAAATTATTTTCTATATTTTTATCTTTGCCGGTTTGATAGGGAAAATACTCCATCTGTTCGGGTGACAGTCGACGTTAATGTGCGGGAAGCTCTGCAAGTAATCTTTCCGCATTTTTATAATGTTGCTCTGCCGCCAGTTCTAACCATTTGCGAGCTTCATAATTGTTGGTGCTAATGCCCGTGCCGTTTCTGTAGATCAAACCCAACGTGTATTGTGCATGAACATGCCCTTGTTCAGCTGCTTCCTTATACCAGAGAATTGCTTTACGGGTATCGGGATTGACTCCCAAACCTTTCAGGTAGATCCATCCCAGTTGACTTTGCGAGCGTGGATTTTCCTGTTCCGCTGATTGCTCATACCAGTATCTCGCCTTTGTATAATCCAGAGGCTTACCATCGCTACCATGAAGATAAAATTCGCCAAGTCTATATTGCGACGTTGAGTGACCATGAATGGCGGAAAGCTCTGTTGCTGCCGTGGTAAACGGAAGACTGCCCGGTGAGCTTAAATAATCAAAGACATAATTCGCCATAGCTTTATCGCGCAGGGTCGTTTTGTTGGGTTGGCTAATACAGGTAATTGCCGCAACTATAAATATTGCGAATATATATATTAATTTTTTATTCATGCATGAATACTTCTATTTTCTTTTATTTTGAAAACGTCAAGTTTATACTCATCGATAATAAAAAAGTAGTCAGTTAATGCACTTAAGGGATTATTAACAAATGAATAAGGAAGAACAATATCTTCTTTTTGCGCTTTCTGCACCCATGGAAATACTTAATCAGGGTTGCAAGCCAGCGCATGACTCGCCAAAAATGTATACTGGGATAAAAGAATTCGATCTCTCATCATCCTGGGGAATAAATAATCGTGATGATTTAATTCAGACTATTTATCAGATGACCGATGATGGTCATGCCAATGATTTAGCTGGCTTATATCTGACATGGCATCGCTCTTCCCCTGAAGAGTGGAAAACATTAATTGCTGGCGGCTCGGAGAGAGGGTTGATTTATACCCAATTCGTTGCCCAAACCGCTATGTGTTGTGGGGAAGGGGGAATCAAAGCCTGGGATTATGTTCGAATGGGGTTTCTGTCACGGGTCGGTGTGCTCAACAATTGGCTGACGGAAGAAGAGAGTTTATGGCTGCAATCGCGCGTTTATGTACGAGCTCACCATTACTATCACAGCTGGATTCACTATTTTTCCGCTTATTCGTTAGGACGTCTCTACTGGCAATCTTCTCAGTGCGAAGACAACGCTTCGCTACGCGAGGCGCTAACCCTGTACAAATACGATAGCGCCGGGAGTCGGATGTTCGAAGAGCTGGCAGCGGGAAGCGACCGTTTCTATGCCACGCTTCCCTGGCAGCCATTAACTGTCCAGCCTGAATGCCCGGTAACGCTTAAGGATGTGAGCGACCTATGAAAACATGTTGGCAAATCCTCGAAATTGAAAGCACGACGCAAATAGACATTATCCGCCAGGCTTATCTTGCTCGCTTACCGTTGTGTCATCCCGAAACCGATCCGCAGGGGTTTAAAGCATTACGCCAGGCCTATGAAGAGGCGCTGCGACTGGCGGTAAATCCTGTCGAGGAAGCAGATGATGAAGAAAAAGATGCCGCCGCTGAACATGAAATACTACGTGCATTCAGGGCATTACTGGATTCTGAAAGTGATCGTTTTCAGCCCTCCGCCTGGCAGAAATTTATTCAGCAATTAAATACCTGGAACATGGAGGATGTCGATCAATTACGCTGGCCGCTGTGTGCAGTCGCTATAGAAGCGCGATATCTTTCATTAAATTGTGCTTCTTTGCTGGCAGAGCGTTTGAACTGGCATTCGTTTAATGACAGCGAAGGAATGGATGAGGAAGAAAGGGAGGCTTTTCTTGAGGCCATTCAGGCTGGGGATTGTTTCGATTTTCTAAGCCTTCTGGAATATCCCGTCGCGTTGCAGAACAAGACTGTTGAGTATTACTTCGCATTGGAACGCTGCTGCCGTTATCACCCTGACTATGTCACTGCGTTTTTGGCGATGGAAGGTCCGTGGTTCATTCCCGATGATGCGAAGTTGCATCGCAAATTGTTGCGCTGGTATAGCTCGGTGCAAACAGGTATGGCGGAACTCATTTCTGTAGCGCAACAGTGGCAAACGGAAGAACCAGAAAGTGAAGATGCCCGATATTACCAGTGTGCGCAACGGTTGTACTGCGGCGAGGGTGAAAGCATGCTTGCCGATCTCTGCGCATACCGGGAGAGTTACCCATCTACACAAGCTGATAATTTGTTGTTGCAGTGGAGCAAGCGTCATTGCCCGGATTATTTCGCGTTATTAGTGATGGTTATCGAAGCGCGAAGCATGATAGATGCGCAAGGTCAACCGTTGAAATATGTTCCTGGCGAGAGTGCCCGGACGCGGCTGTTATGGGCGGAAATTTTACATAGCGGAAAATTATCGCCGTTAGGTCAATCGTTTATTGAGTCGTTATTCTTCAAGCGCAAAGCATGGGCATGGTGGAAATCGAGAGTCGGTAGCGAGACAGAACAAGATTCACCGTTACTGGATTTGTATCGGGTAGCGGAACAGGTTGTGCTGGAAGCGTTCCCGAAACAAGAGATGCTGGCCCGTCTTAATACAAGGCTGGAAGGTGGAGATGCTCATCCATTAGAGGCCATTATCACGCGGATGCTGTTGACGAAAGTGAAACTCGAGCCGGAGGATGAAGATGTCGATGAGCCAACACCTGAAAACCACGAAGAAAAAAATGATGAGGATGAAAAACCACAGAGCATTACCAGCATTATCAAAATCAGCTTAACGGTGCTGGTGATAGGTTATGCTCTCGGAAAAATCGCGATGTTGTTTAGCTGAGGATGTGTTTTTTGCGCCGATGCCGGATGCAGCGTTTATGCCGCATCCGGCAGCCGTGTTTAAGGGATCTCAATAGCCAAATAATCGCTCGCCCGTCGCCGAACTTCATCGACGCGGGCCATATCGTTTGACTGCAACGCCGCATCAAAATCGGTGATCACCCGGCCGATCTCTTCTCGCTCGTCACCCAGCGCCCGCGCCCACAACTCTTCCAGTTTGGCCTTAAAGGTGCGGTTGATGAGCATATCGCGCGGATAAATTTTCAATGCGGATAACCGCGTCCGACTCTCTTCAATCTGCTGTGCGCTCAATGTTACAGGACTGTGGTTAATGACTCTGGACTTAACGCTGCCGTCTTCCAGAAGTACGTCAACTTCAAGCAATCCGTTGATATCATAACTAAAGCGAATATCGATAGACTGATAACCCCCGGTTTTTTTCAGCGGCACATCAAAGGATTCCACCAGAATGTTATTCTTAACTTTGTGGTTTTCTCCCTGATAGACGTTAACCGTAATTGAATCCTGCTCCGGGTGCATGGTCGAGTAAGTTTCTACACGCGACACCGGTACAGTGGTGTTTCGTTCAATAATCGGCGAGAAAATGCCGGAAATACCCTGGCGGTTAACTTCAACACCCAACGAGTAAGGGCAAATATCGGTGAGGATTACCTCTTCAATGTCTTCGCTGCGTAAGCGGCAGGCAGCCTGGATCGCTGCGCCCAGCGCGACAATGGTGCTCGGGTCGTAACTTTGATATGGCAATTTGCCAAACAGACGCACGGCGATTCGCTGCACCAGCGGCATTTGTGATGCGCCGCCAACCAGCACCAGACTGTCGATTTGACTTGGCTTCAGACGTGCATCGCGCAACGCCTGTTCAATCGGCACTCGCAAGCGATTGAGCAGCGGCAACCACAAATCTTCCAGTTCGTTCTCGTAAAATTCGCACTCACGCGTTTCTTCCTGATACTGCCAGCTAATTTGCAGCGGTAATTGATTGCTGCATTTTGCCGCTTCCACGCTGGTGTACAGGGCTGCCAGCTCACTTTCGTTGAGCATGTTTTTAGCCACTGCGGCGCGTTTTAAAACTTCATCCACCAGCATATGAGTAAAATCTTCGCCGCCAAGAAAGTTGTCGCCAGCGGAGGCGTGAACTTCAATCACCGGCGTGGCGTATTCGAGCACCGTGACGTCAAACGTGCCGCCACCGAGATCAAACACCAGAGAGCGGGTATTTTGTTGCGTATGCAGGCCATATGCCATCGCAGCTGCTGTGGGTTCATTAATTAAGCGTACCGCATTTAACCCGGCTAACTCCGCTGCTAAACGGGTATGCTTGCGTTGTTCATCGCTGAAATAAGCCGGAACGGAGATCACCACATCTTTAATCGGACGTTGCAGAAATTCTTCGGCATCTTCTTTTAATGAGCGTAATACCAAAGAGGACAGTTCTGGCGCGTTAAATGTGTCGCTGCCTAACCGCCAGTTGGTATTACTGCCCATTGCACGTTTAAATAACGCTGCCGTTTTATCCGGATGCGAAGTGCGCCGTGATACAGCGGGTTTTCCGACTAAAATATGATTATTTTCATCCATACTAATGATGGATGGTGTTAAATATTCACCGAACTTATTTGGAATTAATTGCGCGGCACCGTCTTTCCAGACGGCAATTAAACTATTGGTAGTGCCGAGATCGATACCAATGGCGAGTTCTGCATTATCCATTGCATTTATATCTTAAAGGAAAAAGAGATAAACAGATTAAGACCACCCAGGTAACGCGTGGTGATCTTAATCAATGACGTGTGTTAAGCGTAAAATTTCAGACGCTCAGCCAGTAAATCAACAAAGCCCTGACGATCAACGTCGACCATTACAGTGGCATTCGGTTTATTGCCCGTCAGATAATAATAATCAACAACCGTCATGCCCTGAGTATATTTCCCCTGTGTTTCCACGCCAACCCAGCGCTCAACAGTGGTAAACAACTCTGGTTTCAACAGCCAGGCGATGGTGCATGGGTCATGCAGCGGTGCGCCCACAAAGCCCCATTTTTCGTCTTTGTGATATTCGAGGAAGAAATCCAGCAGTTCGGCAACAATGGTAGAAACCGGGTTACCAATGGTGCGGAAACGCTCGGTGTCCTCAACGTGAATTTGTGCTTTGTGAGTAACATCCAGACCGGCCATCACCACCGAGATCCCTGACTGGAAGACAATTTCTGCCGCTTCTGGGTCAACGTAAATATTAAATTCTGCCGCTGGCGTCCAGTTACCAAGCCCCATTGCGCCGCCCATAATCACGATTCGGGCGATTTTGCTATGCAATTCCGGATGGCTATTGAGCAGCAAGGCAACGTTAGTTTGCGGTCCGGTAGAAACAATCGTGACGGGTTCATCACTTTCACGCAGCGTTTTCGCCATCAGCTCCACCGCCGTGCAGTTTTGCGGTGCGAACGTTGGTTCCGGTAATGCCGGGCCGTCGAGACCGCTTTCGCCGTGCACATTGTCCGCGATAATCAAATCACGCATTAATGGTTTTACCGCGCCGCCTGCTACCGGAATATCGGTGCGATTAAGCAAGGTCAGCATACGCAGAACATTGCGTAAGGTTTTTTCTGGTGTCTGGTTTCCGGCGGAAGACGTAATTGCTTTGACATCAAGCTCTGGTGAGGCGAGGGCAAGAACTATTGCGATAGCGTCGTCATGACCTGGGTCGCAATCTAACAGAATTGGCAGTGCCATTGTTGCTCCTTGTTGTGTGCTTCTTTGCGACAAGGGTACCGCCAGGATGTAACAGATACGAGGAGCGAAACGATAAAGCGTGAGATGGCGCGCACTTGGGTATGCGCGCCAGAGTGATTAATGCAGGATTTTCGCGAGGAAGTCTTTTGCGCGGTCCGATTTCGGATCATCGAAGAAAGCATCTTTCGGCGAGTCTTCGACAATTTTACCCTCGTCCATAAAGATCACCCGATTCGCCACTTTACGGGCAAAGCCCATTTCGTGGGTCACCACCATCATGGTCATTCCTTCGTTCGCCAGTTCCACCATCACGTCCAGTACTTCGTTGATCATCTCCGGATCCAGCGCCGATGTCGGTTCGTCGAACAGCATCGCGATAGGATCCATGCACAATGCGCGAGCGATCGCCACACGCTGCTGCTGACCGCCAGAAAGCTGCGCCGGAAACTTATTGGCATGTGCGGAAAGCCCGACGCGCTCCAGTAATTTCAGGGCTTTTTCACGAGCGGGCGCTTTATCGCGTTTAAGCACTTTCACCTGCGCCAGGGTCAGATTTTCAATAATCGACAAATGAGGGAACAGCTCGAAATGCTGGAACACCATCCCGACGCGGGAACGCAGCTTTGCCAGATCGGTTTTCTTATCGTTAACCACGATACCATCGACGGTAATTTCACCTTGCTGCACCGGTTCGAGGCCGTTGACGGTTTTAATCAGCGTTGATTTGCCGGAGCCTGACGGCCCACAAACCACCACTACTTCACCTTTTTTCACTTCGGTTGAGCAGTCGGTCAGCACCTGAAAGTGACCATACCATTTTGAAACATTTTTCAGGGTAATCATTATGCTGTCCTTCTTTTCAAGTAGCTGACCAACAACGATGCGCTAAGGCTAATAACGAAATAAACAAACCCGGCAAACAGAATCATTTCGACCTGTGTACCATCACGCTCACCAATGGTTGAGGCGGTACGGAAGAAATCGGCCAGAGATAACACATACACCAGCGAGGTATCCTGGAAAAGTACGATGCCCTGAGTGAGCAGCAGCGGCACCATCGCGCGGAACGCCTGCGGCAGAATAATCAGTTTCATCGACTGCCAGTGAGTCATCCCCAACGCCAGCGCGGCGCTCGACTGCCCACGGGAAATACTTTGAATACCGGCACGGATAATCTCTGAATAATAGGCCGCTTCAAACATCGAAAACGCCACCATCGCCGAAATTAAACGGATATCATTTTTTGGCGATAATCCCAGCACGTTTTGCAGAAAACCCGGCACAATCAGGTAAAACCATAGCAAAACCATGACTAACGGGATCGAACGGAACACGTTAACGTAGGCTTTGGCAAACCAGGCAATCGGCGCAAAGCTGGACAAGCGCATCACTGCCAGCATCGTACCCCACAAAATACCAATGACCACCGCCGTGATGGTGATTTTCAGGGTGATCACCAGCCCGTCGAGCAGATATGGCAGGGAAGGAACAATGGAACTCCAGTCAAACTCGTACATTATTTGCCCCCCATGTTGCCGGGCAGGCGAACTTTACGTTCAACCAGCGTCATCACCAGCATGATAAAAGCGTTAATCAACACATACGCCAACGTAATGGCGGTAAATGACTCCCAGGCGTGGGCCGAGTAATCGAGCAATTTACCGGCCTGCGCCGCCATATCCACCAGACCGATGGTCGAGGCGATGGCGGAGTTTTTCACCAGGTTCATCATCTCAGAGGTCATTGGCGGGACGATAACGCGATAAGCGTTAGGCAACAGTACGTAGCGGTAAGCCTGCGGTAGCGTCAGACCCATCGCCAGCGCGGCATTTTTTTGCCCACGCGGCAGCGACTGAATCGCGGCGCGTACTTGTTCGCAAACACGAGCTGCAGTAAACAGTCCCAGACAGAGCATGGAGGAGAGGAAAAACTGAATATTGGGGTCTAGTTCTGCCTTAAACCACATGCCGATTTTTTCCGGCAACAATTCAGGGATAACCAGATACCAGGTAAAGAATTGCACAATCAACGGCACGTTGCGGAACAGTTCGACATACAACGTACCCAGACCGGAGAGAAAACGGTTTGGAACGGTACGTAAAATGCCGAAAAATGAACCGACGAGGAAAGCGATAATCCAGGCGCAGATCGACAAAGCGATCGTCACCTGAAAACCACTCCAGATCCAACCAAGATAGGTGGTGTTGCCGAACGGGGCTTGTTGTAAAAAAATACCCCAGTTCCAGTCTATAGACATAAATCTACTCCAGAAAAAAGAGGGTAGCAGCGTTAACTGCTACCCTCGAAGATTGTTACCCAGCGTATTGCGGTTTTCAGGCCCGATGGGGAACGACCATCAGGCGTATAGTCTGTCCGTGCTACGTAACAATCGAGAGGGCTGGAATTTCCGCCCCTGGTTCTTGTAATTAGTTCAGTGCCTTGTCATTCGGTTCTTTGAACAGTGCTTTCATTTCGTCCGACAGTTCGAAATTCATGTTCAGGTTTTTCGGCGGAATTGGATTTTTGAACCACTTATCAAACCATTTTTCCGCTTCACCGGAGGTCTGCACCTGAGCGATAGTGTCATCCATCAGCTTTTTGAACTGCGGATCGTCTTTACGCAACATGCAACCGTAGGCTTCCTGAGACTGCGGCTTGCCGACGATTTCCCAGTTGTCTGGTTTCTTCGCTTTCGCTCGCTCACCGGCTAACAGAGCGTCATCCATCATAAAGGCAACGGCACGACCGCTTTCCAGGGTGCGGAAAGAGTCACCGTGATCTTTGGCGCTGATGATGCGCATATTCATTTTTTGCTCTTCATTCAGTTTGTTGAGCAAAACTTCAGAGGTAGTGCCGGAAGTAACGACTACGGCTTTGTCTTTCAGGTCGGCAAAATCTTTGATATCGCCGCCTTTTTTGGTCAGCAGGCGCGTACCGACCACGAAAATAGTGTCAGAGAAAGCCGCCTGTTTTTGGCGTTCGACATTGTTGGTGGTAGAACCACATTCAAAATCGAAAGTGCCGTTTTGCAGCAGCGGAATACGGTTTTGTGAGGTGATCGGAATCAGTTTCACCTGCAAGTCCGGTTTGTTGAGTTTCTTTTTCACTGCTTCAACAATGGCGTTGGAGTAATCCTGCGAGTAACCCACCACTTTTTGCTGATTATCGTAATAAGAGAAAGGTACTGAAGATTCACGGTGACCGACGACAATCACACCGTTTTTGGCGATTTTGTCCAGCGTACTGCCCGCTGCCGGGGCGGCGTCATCTGCCTGTGCCAGGCCTGCGGAAAGCGCCAGGGCCAGGATTGCTGTGGCAGGTTTACGTAATTGCATATCCAACTCCTTTATCTTCTGCGTTAAGAACGCATGGATACCCGTTGTGAGTGTTTGTGTTGTTATCATCTGCAACTTTATTGTGCAGTGTTGTGTTTGTTAGGTAACATTTAGTTTGGCTAAATGTAAAGATATTGATGTTTTATTGTTTGTTTTTGCGAGATGCGCCGCACCATTCCGAAGCAAAATTCTTAAAAAGCACTCTTTTGGTGCTACCGGTGGATTGCTGTGGTGCAACCGGGTTGTACTGACGCGGGTTCAAGCTTTGCCTTGTATAACAAAGCAATAGATGTGCCAAAGTTGGATAGGGGAATTTTGTCATCCGGATAACGCACTGATACCACATCCGGCGAGCGTGCCGAAATACGGGATGTATTCCGGCACGATAAGAAGGGATTATTTACGTCGTTGACGCAGACTCATCAACACAGCGGCAAAACCAAACAGTGCCGTCAGCACCCACAGCGGCCAGTTGCCGGTACGTGCGTACGGTGTGAGTCCGGTGGTCGGCGTCACATTAGTGGTTAACACTTCGCGGGTGAATTGCGGGATCATCGCCTGAATCTCACCCTGCGGGCCAATCACCGCCGTAATGCCGTTGTTGGTGCTACGCAGCAGCGGGCGCGCCAGCTCCAGCGCACGCATTCGCGCCATCTGAAAGTGCTGCCATGGGCCAATAGACTTACCAAACCACGCATCGTTGGAGATAGTCAGCAGATAGTCGGTATCCGGGCGGAAGTTATCGCGCACTTGCTCGCCGAGAATGATCTCGTAGCAAATAGCCGCAGTAAGCTCAATACCATTTACCGACAGCGGTGGTTGGATATATGGTCCACGGCTGAATGACGACATCGGCAGATCAAAGAACGGTGCTAACGGACGCAGAATCGACTCCAGCGGGACAAACTCGCCAAACGGTACCAGATGGTTTTTGTTATAGCGATCGGCTGATTCGTAGCTATACGGTGCACCTTTACCCAGCGTGATGATGGTGTTGTAGGTATCGTAGCGATTCTGCTTATTGAGACGCGCGTCGACAATCCCGGTGACCAGCGAGCTACCTTTATCACGCAACTCACCGTCCAGTGCTTTGAGGAACGGCTGCTGATTAATTTCCAGGTCGGTTATCGCCGACTCCGGCCAGATAATCAGCGATGATTTGCCCATCAGCGGTGCCGTTGCGTTGTAGTAAATCTTCAGCGTATTGAGAAGCTGGCCTTCATCCCACTTCAGCGATTGCGGAATGTCGCCCTGAACCATCGAAACCTGAATGGTTTTCTCCGGTTGCGGGGTAAACCACTGGATGTAACGTAGCGGGAAGGGAAGGGCAAACAGCACGACGGCCACCACCAGCGGACGCCAGTTGCGTTTGACCAACGCCAGTGCCAGCAGGCCGCTTACCATCATCAGCAGGAAGTTAATGGCTTCCACGCCCATTATCGGTGCCAGTCCTTTTAACGGACCGTCAATCTGGCTATAGCCGAACTGCAACCACGGGAAGCCAGTCAGCACCCAACCGCGCAGAAACTCGGTCACTTGCCAGAGAGCAGGGGCGGCAATCGCCACGCGCAGCCAGGTGGTTTTCGGCCACAGACGCGACAGCACGCCAGCAAACAGTCCGGTATACAGCGACAAATACGCCGCCAGCAGTACCACCAGGAAGATGTTAACCGGGCCAGGCATTCCGCCAAAGGTCGCGATGCTGACATAGACCCAGTTAATGCCGCTGCCAAAGAGACCAAATCCCCAGCAAAAGCCAATAGCGGCAGACTGGAGTGGACGACGGTTAAAGGTCAACGCCTGAAGCCCCATCAGCGAAATAATCGCCGCAGGCCAGACGTCGTAAGGAGAGAAGGCCAGCGTTCCGCAGGCACCGAATAATAACGCCAGCAGCAGGCGAATGCGCTGGCGTTCAATTAATGAGGCAAAAGCCATGTAGTTATCTATCCAGTTTCGGTTTTATTCATCCAGCTTTGGCTGGGGTGAGTCATCCGGGATTTTGACATGAACCTGAATAATACGCCGACTGTCAGCCATCGCCACTTTGAACTGGTAACCGTCGATGTCGATGGTTTCGCCACGCGCCGGGAGATGCCCAAATGCCTGCATCACCAGACCTCCGATGGTGTCGACTTCTTCATCGCTAAAGTGGGTGCCGAAGGCTTCGTTGAAATCTTCGATGGAAGCCAGTGCGCGCACGGTCCAGGTATGACGACTCAGCTGACGGAAGTCGATATCATCTTCTTCGTCATACTCGTCTTCAATCTCACCAACAATCAGTTCCAGGATATCTTCAATGGTCACCAGACCGGAAACCCCACCGAATTCGTCAATGACGATCGCCATGTGGTAACGCTGAGAGCGAAACTCTTTCAGCATCCGGTCTACGCGCTTACTTTCAGGAACGACAACCGCCTGACGTAACACTTTGTCCATGCTGAAGGCTTCTGCATCGCTGCGCATAAACGGCAGCAAGTCTTTCGCCATCAGAATCCCTTCAATGTGATCTTTGTCTTCGCTAATCACCGGGAAACGTGAGTGGGCGGACTCGATGATGACATCAAGGCATTCGTCCAGCGTCTGGTTGCGTTTCAGGGTAATCATCTGGGAGCGGGGGATCATGATGTCGCGAACGCGTTGGTCTGCGATGTCCATCACCCCTTCGAGCATATCGCGCGTATCTTCGTCGATAAGGTCGTTCTGCCCGGAATCACGGATCAGCGCCAGCAGTTCGTCACGGTTTTTCGGTTCACCGTGGAAAAGTTGGCTGAGTAACAGGGAGAAAAATCCCTTCTTGTTGCTTATCGTGTCACTACTGTGTGAATTGTCGTCGCTCATGGCGTCGTATGGGTTCTCATGTTAGTTAATCAAAACGCCGTCGTTAATCACCAACGGCGGGGACGTCTGCCAGTCAAATGCCTGGCAAATTATTCTTTCTCGGCAATGTACGGATCCTCATAGCCCAGAGCAAGCATAATCTCTGTTTCGAGGGCTTCCATTTCTTCTGCTTCGTCGTCTTTGATGTGATCGTAACCTAACAAATGCAGACTGCCGTGCACCACCATATGCGCCCAGTGCGCTTCCAGTGGTTTGCCTTGCTCCTGTGCTTCCTTCTCAACGACCTGGCGGCAGATAACCAGATCGCCCAGCAGCGACATCTCCATGCCAGGCGGTACTTCAAACGGGAAGGAGAGCACGTTGGTCGGCTTATCCTTACCGCGATAGGTCAGATTGAGGCTGTGGCTTTCGGCGGTATCGACCACGCGAATAGTCACTTCCGATTCTTCCTGAAACTGCGGGATCACCGCATTCAGCCATGTCTGAAACTGGCTCTCTTCCGGTAACCCGGAATTATCTTCACATGCCAGTTGTAAATCGAGGATCACCTGACTCATTTTTGTTCCTGTTCTTCGCGCTTGCGTTCTGCTGCCAGCGCCGCTTTTCGTTTTTGTTCGGCTTCTTCCCAGGCTTCATAAGCGTTAACGATACGCGCTACTACCGGGTGACGAACCACGTCTTCGCTGTGGAAGAAGTTAAAGCTGATCTCTTCGACATCGGCTAACACTTCGATAGCGTGACGTAAACCTGATTTAGTATTACGCGGCAAGTCGATCTGCGTGACGTCGCCGGTAATAACCGCTTTTGAGTTAAAACCGATACGGGTCAGGAACATCTTCATCTGTTCGATGGTGGTGTTCTGGCTTTCATCGAGAATGATAAACGCGTCGTTCAGCGTACGGCCACGCATATAGGCCAGCGGCGCGACTTCAATAACGTTGCGCTCAATCAGTTTCTCGACTTTCTCAAAGCCCAGCATTTCAAACAGCGCGTCGTACAGCGGGCGCAGATACGGATCTACTTTCTGGCTTAAATCGCCAGGCAGGAAGCCCAGTTTCTCACCGGCTTCTACCGCCGGACGAGTCAGCAGAATACGGCGAATTTCCTGACGCTCCAGGGCATCAACTGCCGCAGCCACTGCCAGGTAGGTTTTACCCGTACCCGCCGGGCCAACGCCGAAGGTAATGTCATGGTCGAGAATATTGGCGATGTACTGCGCCTGGTTTGGCGTGCGCGGCTTGATTACGCCGCGTTTGGTCTTGATATTGACCGCTTTGCCATACTCCGGCACGCTCTCCGCACTTTGTTCCAGCACGCGTGCTTCTTTAATCGCCAGGTGGATCTGTTCCGGCTCGATATCCTGAATCTGACCGCGCATCGGGGCAGTATCGACATACAGGCTACGCAGAATGTCTGCCGCAGCGGTGACGCAAATCGGACGGCCGGTCAGTTTAAAGTGGTTATCACGGCGATTGATTTCGATGCCGAGACGGCGTTCGAGTTGTTTGATGTTGTCATCAAACGGGCCGCACAGGCTCAACAGACGTGCGTTGTCTGCTGGCTCCAGAGTAATTTCGCGAGTGTCTATGTTCAAACCGTTCCTCTTATCTGTATGCCGCCGGAAGCTGAACATTCACCGGCCTATAAGGAAATTATTCACGCCACAGGAAAAAGGCGCAAGCATTGAGATAAAGATGGGGATAAAGAGAGAAAAAACAAGGCCCACCGGAACGGCGGGCCTGAGAATTACGGCTGATAATAACCCACGCCAAGGTCATTTTCTTTGCGGGTACGGGCAATCACCGATTCCGGTGTTTCTGCCACGCGCAGACCCATTTCATCTTCAGTTCGCACCACTTTACCGCGCAGAGAGTTCGGGTAGACGTCGGTAATTTCTACATCGACGAATTTACCGATCATATCCGGTGTGCCCTCGAAGTTGACCACGCGGTTATTTTCAGTACGACCGGAAAGCTCCATGATGCTCTTACGCGATGTACCTTCTACCAGAATACGCTGGGTGGTGCCGAGCATACGGCGGCTCCATGCCATCGCTTGCTGATTAATGCGCTCTTGCAGAATATACAGACGCTGCTTCTTCTCTTCTTCCGGAACATCATCAACCATATCGGCGGCAGGCGTTCCTGGACGAGCGGAGAAGATAAAGCTGTAGCTCATGTCGAAATTGACGTCGGCAATCAGCTTCATCGTTTTTTCGAAGTCTTCGGTGGTTTCGCCCGGGAAGCCGACAATGAAGTCAGAACTGATCTGAATATCAGGACGCGCCGCACGCAATTTACGGATGATCGCTTTGTACTCCAGCGCCGTGTGGGTACGTCCCATCAGGTTTAGAATGCGATCGGAACCGCTCTGAACCGGCAGATGCAGGAAGCTCACCAGCTCCGGCGTGTCGCGATACACTTCGATGATATCGTCGGTGAATTCGATCGGATGGCTGGTGGTAAAGCGAATACGATCGATCCCGTCGATCGCCGCAACCAGACGCAGCAGATCGGCAAACGATCCGGTGGTGCCGTCGTAGTTCTCACCACGCCAGGCGTTCACGTTCTGACCGAGCAGGTTGACTTCACGCACGCCCTGAGCCGCAAGCTGGGCAATCTCAAACAGAATATCGTCGGAAGGACGGCTTACCTCTTCACCACGGGTGTAAGGCACCACACAGTAGGTGCAATATTTATTGCAGCCTTCCATGATGGAGACAAACGCGGTTGGTCCTTCGGCACGCGGTTCCGGCAGACGGTCAAACTTCTCGATTTCCGGGAAGCTGATATCTACAACCGGGCTGCGGTCGCCGCGTACGGAGTTGATCATCTCTGGTAGACGGTGCAGCGTTTGCGGCCCAAAAATAATATCAACATAGTGGGCGCGCTGGCGAATGTGCTCGCCTTCTTGCGATGCCACGCAGCCGCCGACGCCGATAATCAGGTCTGGATTCTTCTCTTTTAACAGTTTCCAGCGACCCAACTGATGGAAGACTTTTTCCTGAGCCTTCTCGCGGATTGAGCAGGTATTCAGCAGCAGCACATCCGCTTCTTCCGCCACGTCGGTCAGTTGATAGCCGTGGGTGGCATCCAGCAGATCGGCCATCTTCGATGAATCGTACTCGTTCATCTGACAGCCCCAGGTTTTAATATGGAGTTTTTTGGTCATCGACTTGCTCTTGCGAAATAGTAGCCAGGAATGCAGGGCGCATAGTGTAATGCTTTGCTGCCGTTGTGACCAGTATGAGCGTTATCAGCCCTTGGGGGTAAAAATCCTGTAAACTTAAAGCATATTGCTAACAGGATGATTGACCATGACAAATCAACCAACGGAAATTGCCATTGTCGGCGGAGGAATGGTCGGCGGCGCACTGGCGCTGGGACTGGCTCAGCACGGATTTTCGGTAACGGTAATCGAGCACGCAGAACCTGCGCCGTTTGTCGCTGACAGCCAGCCTGACGTGCGGATCTCGGCGATTAGTGCGGCTTCGGTATCATTGCTTAAAGGTTTAGGCGTCTGGGACGCGGTACAGGCTATGCGTTGCCATCCTTACCGCAGACTGGAAACGTGGGAGTGGGAAACGGCGCATGTGGTGTTTGACGCCGCTGAACTTAAGCTACCGTTGCTTGGCTACATGGTGGAAAACACTGTCCTGCAACAGGCGCTGTGGCAGGCGCTGGAAGCGCATCCGAAAGTAACGTTACGTGTGCCAGGCTCACTGATTGCTCTGCATCGCCATAATGATCTTCAGGAGCTGGAACTGAAGGGGGGCGAAGTGATCCAGGCGAAGCTGGTGATTGGCGCTGACGGTGCAAATTCGCAGGTGCGGCAAATGGCGGGAATTGGCGTTCATGCCTGGCAGTATGCACAGTCGTGTATGTTGATTAGCGTACAGTGTGAGAACGATCCCGGCGACAGCACCTGGCAGCAGTTTACTCCGGACGGGCCGCGCGCGTTTCTGCCGCTGTTTGATAACTGGGCATCGCTGGTGTGGTACGACTCACCAGCGCGTATTCGCCAGTTGCAGAATATGAATATGGCGCAGCTCCAGGCGGAAATCGCGAAGCATTTCCCGTCACGTCTGGGTTATGTAACGCCGCTTGCTGCTGGTGCGTTTCCGCTGACGCGCCGCCATGCGTTGCAGTATGTGCAACCAGGGCTTGCGCTGGTGGGCGATGCCGCGCACACCATTCATCCGCTGGCGGGGCAGGGGGTTAACCTCGGTTATCGCGATGTTGATGCGCTGATTGACGTTCTGGTGAATGCCCGCAGCTACGGTGAAGCGTGGGCCAGTTATCCTGTCCTCAAGCGTTACCAGATGCGGCGCATGGCGGATAACTTCATTATGCAAAGCGGTATGGACCTGTTTTATGCTGGATTCAGCAATAATCTACCACCGCTGCGTTTTGTGCGTAATCTCGGGTTAATGGCGGCGGAGCGTGCTGGCGTATTGAAACGGCAGGCGCTGAAATATGCGTTAGGGTTGTAGCCTTACAACATTGCCGGATGCATGCCAACTGTAGGTCGGATAAGACGCATCAGCGTCGCATCCGACTTTGAAGAATAAGACGTGTCAACATCGCATTCGACATTGAATATACGCAGAAAAGCAAAAAGCTCGCCGAAGCGAGCTTTTTTAATGTGGCTGGGGTACGAGGATTCGAACCTCGGAATGCCGGAATCAGAATCCGGTGCCTTACCGCTTGGCGATACCCCAAC
>NZ_PTRU01000152.1:0-237 GCF_002965245.1 Escherichia sp. MOD1-EC6021
GAAACTACGTGGGGAGCGTCAGTATTGCCGGCAGGTGACGACATTTGTACGGACATCCCCCTTTGCAGTAAAAGAACCCTGTTACAGCAATGCCGCTGTGGAAAAGCTTCCATTGCCCACACAGGACAGCCGGGACATTATTGCCGCCGCATGCAGAGCCTTAAACCATGTCTGGCGTGAAGGGTACCGCTATATGAAGGCAGGAGTCATGCTGGCTGATTTCACACCATCGGGTAT
>NZ_PTRU01000017.1:0-106836 GCF_002965245.1 Escherichia sp. MOD1-EC6021
GTTGTTCCGTGTCAGTGGTGGCGCATTATAGGGAGTTATTCCGGCCTGACAAGAGGAAATTTAAAATAATTTTCCGACCGCGCATTTTTTACTCTTTATGCTTATTTCAGCGTCGGTTTGTCGGTTAAATGGGCGATTTCTCGGGCGAAATTCGCCACCTGCTGCCAATCGGTATAGACAACTTCTTTGCGCGTATCCGTTTCACCGCCTGACATCTTCATAATCAGCTTGATCATAAAGCGGTCGTACCAGCGGTAACGTGGATAACGTAGCGCCCCGGCAATGACGGCACAGCGATCGGGACGCCATTGTGAACTCATCAGAAACTTGCGCGCGTAGCTGTTGGTCTGTGGAGTACGCTTCTCCGGTTTACGCGCCACCAGGTTTACGGAGTAAAAGGCGCTCGGCATCGAATTCAGCCGCGTCGCATGCTTTTTGACAAATTCCTGGAACGCAGAGTGGTAGTGACCATAGCGAATAGAAGCACCAATGACCACACGGTCGTAGTTTTCCCACTGGGGTTCTTCAATGCGGTGCACATTGGCGACATCCGCCTGGATCCCCAGTTCTTTCAGTTCCGAAGCCAGGTAGGAGGCAATCTCGCGCGTTTGTCCGTCCCTTGTTGAGAAAAGAATTAATGTTTTCACGTATTACTCCATCATTCACGCCAGAAAGTCGGGGTAAAGAGCACCAGCAATGTAAAGACCTCGAGACGACCAAACAGCATGTTGGCAATCAGGATCCATTTAGCCACCGGGTTCATACTGGTAAAGTTATCAGCAACCACGCCAAGCCCTGGTCCCAGGTTATTCAATGTCGCAACAACCGAGGCAAAGGCAGAAAAGTCATCCACACCCGTGGCGATAATCGCCAGCATACTGACAATAAACACCAATGCATAGGCGGAGAAAAATCCCCAAACGGCTTCGAGGATACGTTCCGGCAGTGCGCGATTCCCCAGCTTAATGCTATACACGGCGTTCGGGTGCACCAGTCGTTTCAGCTCACGGTTCCCCTGCTTAAACAGCAGCAGAATGCGGATCACTTTCAGGCCACCGCCCGTAGACCCGGCGCAACCGCCAATAAATGCTGAACATAAAAGCAGTACCGGCAAAAAGAGCGGCCAGCGGGCAATGCTATCTGTCGTAAATCCGGCGGTCGTCGCCATCGACACCACCTGAAAAAACGCCTGGTTAATTGTCATCAGCGCCGAACTGTAGACATTATGAAACCACAGCACGAGGGTACAAATAACCACCAGCGTAAACTGTACGCCGATAAACATGCGAAATTCCGGATCGCGCCAATAAACCTTCAGACTACGCCCACTTAACAGCGAAAAGTGCAGACCGTAGTTACAGCCGGAGATCAGCAGGAAGATAGCAATGATGGTGTTAATAGTCGGGCTGTCGAAATAACCGATACTGGCATCATGTGTCGAGAAGCCGCCAATAGCGATAGTCGCAAAGCTATGGCCGATGGCATCAAAGGCATCCATTCCGGCAAACCACAACGCCAGCGCACAGGCGACGGTCAGCAAGACATAAATCAACCACAGGGTTTTCGCCGTTTCCGCAATTCGCGGGCGCATTTTGTTATCTTTCAGCGGGCCGGGCATTTCTGCGCGATAGAGCTGCATCCCACCCACGCCGAGGATAGGCAGTATCGCAACCGCCAAAACGATGATCCCCATCCCGCCAAACCATTGCAGCATCTGGCGATAAAAGAGGATTGCGTGAGGAAGTGTATCCAGTCCCACCAGCGTAGTGGCCCCCGTGGTAGTCAGACCGGAGAAAGATTCAAAAAACGCATCGGTAATCGTGAGGTTTGGGCTTTCCGAGAAGATAAAAGGGAGCGCACCGACGCTACCCAGCACGGTCCAGAACAGCACCACTATCAGAAACCCTTCACGGGATTTCAGTTCGCCCTTCTCTTTGCGGTTCGGCCACCACAGCATAGAGCCAATGGCGAGGGCGACAAAAAAGGTCTGGGTAAAAGCGCGGCCCGCTCCATCCCGGTAGATGAGTGCTACCAGCCCAGGGATAATCATGGTCCCTGAAAATAAGATGACCAGTAGTCCAACAATTCGGGTAATGGCGCGAAAATGCATCTCTGCCGCTTCCTTAGTTCTGCAAAATGAAGTGGGGATTATTCTTCAATCGCTAACAATTGCAATGAACCACGGCTAAAATCCGCCAGTTTTGCGGAAAATTCAGCCACTTTCGCCGCCGGAAGCGCCACCCGCAGCAGAACGAATGCCTGATAATCACTGTTGATAATTTTGCCGCCACACTGCCCCAGCAACGCTTCAATGCCGGTCAACTGACTATATTCACATTGCAAAGTATATTCGGTTAATGGCGTCTTGCGTTGGGTCGTTAGCTGGCGCAGCGCCTGATTCACGCCGCCGCCATACGCTTTCACTAACCCACCGGTGCCCAGCAATATGCCGCCGTAGTAGCGCACCACCACAGCGGTAATTTCCCCGACGCCGCTGCCCATTAGTTGGGCGAGCATCGGTTTACCTGCCGTTCCCGCCGGCTCCCCGTCGTCAGAGAAACCCAGCTGTTGAGAATCATCCGGCGCACCCGCCACCCACGCCACGCAATGGTGGCGGGCATCGGGGTGTTCTGCCCGCACCGATTCAACAAACGCTTTTGCCGCCTCAACGCCATCGGTATGCGCCAACAGCGTAATGAAGCGGCTCTTTTTGATCTCTTCAACGACCGTGACCGGTGCCGCAGGAATTAACCAGCTTTCCATCACGCCAGTTTCAGATCCCGGGTCATGTTTTCCACGTTGTTTTCGTGGATCACCACGTTGTCTTCGATACGAATGCCGCCGAACGGTTTCAGTGCTTCAATTTTCTGCCAGTTGAAGTGTTTGCTGAACTGCCCTTCACGCCACGGTGCCAGAAGCGATTCGATGAAGTAGATACCCGGTTCGATGGTTAAGACCATGCCCGGCTGGAGAATACGGGTGCAGCGCAGGTACGGATATTTTGCCGGTGCCGCGAGGTGCGTACCGCTATCATCCTGCATAAAACCAGCGACGTCATGCACCTGCAGGCCCAGCGGATGGCCGATACCGTGCGGCATAAACGGTCCGGTGAGATCGTTTTCGACCATCGCCTCTTCACTCATATCGGTGATGATTTGATGTTTACGCAGCAGTTTGGCGATGCGCTGATGGAACTGGATATGGTAATCCACATAGCTGACGCCTGCTTTCATGGTGGCGATCAGCGCCAGTTGCTCATCATTTACGTCTTTCACCAGCTGTGCGTAGTCGTTGTCGCTTTTTGCCGACCAAGTACGGGTTAGATCAGCCGCATAGCCGTTATATTCGGCCCCGGCATCCAGCAGGAAGCTGCGCATCTCTTCCGGTGCCTGGTGGTCCAGTTTGGTGTAATGCAACACCGCAGCGTGTTCGTTAAGCGCCACAATGTTGCTATAAGGTACGTCGGTATCACGATGACCGGTCGCGGTCAGATAGGCAATGTTGATATCGAACTCGCTCATGCCAGAACGGAACGCTTCTTCTGCCGCGCGATGACCGTTGACCGCCATTTTCTGCGCTTCACGCATACAGGCCAGTTCGTACTCGGTTTTGAAGGAGCGATAGTAATGCAGGTAGTCGATCACCCCTTTCGGGTTGATATTGCTGGCCTCAATACCCAGTTGCAGCGCACGTTCTGGCACCGGACCGATATAACCGATATTGCCGCGCGCAGCAGGCAACAGACTACCAATGCCATCGGCTTTCGGCAGCGCAATTACTTCCACGTCCTCAGTCCAGAAGGAGGTCGGCAGTGGTTCAACGTTGTGCCAGTAATCAACCGGCAGATAAAACCACAGTTTCGGCTTGTTCACGCCATCTACCAGCAACCAGCAGTTTGGCACCTGGGTTACCGGCACCCACGCTTTGAATTGCGGGTTCACTTTAAACGGATAGGGATGATCGTCGAGAAAAACGTTGAACAGTTCGCCGGAGTGAATAAGTAACGCATCCAGCTTGAAGCGCGCCAGCGCATCGCGAGTCCGTTCCTGTAAGGTAGCTATATGATTTTTATAGAGCGAGGCCAGTGATTCCATTTTTTACCCTTCTGTTTTTTTGACCTTAAGTCTCCGCATCTTAGCACATCGTTCATCCAGAGCGTGATTTCTGCCGAGCGTGATCAGATTGGCATTTCTTTAATCTTTTATTTGCATATTTTTAACACAAAATACACACTTCGTTTCATCTGGTACGACCAGATCACCTTGCGGATTCAGGAGACTGACATGCTTTACAAAGGCGACACCCTGTACCTTGACTGGCTGGAAGATGGCATTGCCGAACTGGTATTTGATGCCCCAGGTTCAGTTAATAAACTCGACACTGCGACCGTCGCCAGCCTCGGCGAGGCCATCGGCGTGCTGGAACAGCAATCAGATCTAAAAGGGCTGCTGCTGCGTTCGAACAAAGCAGCCTTTATCGTCGGTGCTGATATCACCGAATTTTTGTCCCTGTTCCTCGTTCCTGAAGAACAGTTAAGTCAGTGGCTGCACTTTGCCAATAGCGTGTTTAATCGCCTGGAAGATCTGCCGGTGCCGACCATTGCTGCCGTCAACGGCTATGCGCTGGGCGGTGGCTGCGAATGTGTGCTGGCGACCGATTATCGTCTGGCGACGCCAGATCTGCGCATCGGTCTGCCGGAAACCAAACTGGGCATTATGCCGGGCTTTGGCGGTTCTGTACGTATGCCACGTATGCTCGGTGCTGATAGTGCGCTGGAAATCATTGCTGCCGGTAAAGATGTCGGCGCGGATCAGGCGCTGAAAATCGGTCTGGTGGATGGCGTAGTCAAAGCAGAAAAACTGGTTGAAGGCGCGAAGGCGATTTTACGTCAGGCCATTAACGGCGACCTCGACTGGAAAGCGAAACGTCAGCCGAAGCTGGAACCGCTAAAACTGAGCAAGATTGAAGCCACCATGAGCTTCACCATCGCTAAAGGAATGGTCGCACAAACAGCAGGGAAACATTACCCCGCACCCATCACCGCAGTAAAAACCATTGAAGCGGCTGCCCGTTTTGGTCGTGAAGAAGCATTAAATCTGGAAAACAAAAGTTTTGTCCCGCTGGCGCATACCAACGAAGCTCGCGCACTGGTCGGCATTTTCCTTAACGATCAATATGTAAAAGGCAAAGCGAAGAAACTCACCAAAGACGTTGAAACCCCAAAACAGGCCGCTGTGCTGGGCGCAGGCATTATGGGCGGCGGCATTGCTTACCAGTCTGCGTGGAAAGGCGTGCCGGTTGTCATGAAAGATATCAATGTCAAGTCGTTAACCCTCGGTATGACTGAAGCCGCAAAACTGCTGAACAAGCAGCTTGAGCGCGGCAAGATCGACGGTCTGAAACTGGCTGGCGTGATCTCCACGATTCATCCAACGCTCGACTACGCCGGGTTTGATCGCGTGGACGTTGTGGTAGAAGCGGTTGTCGAAAACCCGAAAGTGAAAAAAGCCGTGCTGGCAGAAACCGAGCAGAAAGTACGCCCGGATACCGTGCTGGCTTCCAATACTTCAACCATTCCTATCAGCGAACTGGCCAACGCGCTGGAACGCCCGGAAAACTTCTGCGGGATGCATTTCTTTAACCCAGTGCACCGGATGCCGTTGGTGGAAATTATTCGCGGTGAGAAAAGCTCCGACGAAACCATCGCGAAAGTTGTCGCATGGACGAGCAAGATGGGTAAAACGCCAATTGTGGTTAATGACTGCCCCGGCTTCTTTGTTAACCGCGTGCTGTTCCCCTATTTCGCCGGTTTCAGCCAGCTGCTGCGCGACGGCGCGGATTTTCGCAAGATCGACAAAGTGATGGAAAAACAGTTCGGCTGGCCGATGGGTCCGGCATACTTGCTGGATGTCGTGGGCATTGATACCGCGCATCACGCCCAGGCAGTGATGGCAGCAGGTTTCCCGCAGCGGATGCAGAAAGATTATCGCGATGCCATCGACGCACTGTTTGATGCCAACCGTTTTGGTCAGAAGAACGGCCTTGGTTTCTGGCGTTATAAAGAAGACAGCAAAGGTAAGCCGAAGAAAGAAGAAGATGCCGCCGTTGACGACCTGCTGGTAGAAGTCAGCCAGCCGAAGCGCGATTTCAGCGAAGAAGAGATTATCGCCCGCATGATGATCCCGATGGTCAACGAAGTGGTGCGTTGTCTGGAGGAAGGCATTATCGCCACTCCGGCAGAAGCCGATATGGCACTGGTCTACGGCCTGGGCTTCCCTCCGTTCCACGGCGGCGCGTTCCGCTGGCTGGACACCCTCGGCAGCGCGAAATACCTCGATATGGCACAACAATATCAGCACCTCGGCCCGCTGTATGAAGTGCCGGAAGGTCTGCGTAATAAAGCGCGTCATAACGAACCGTACTATCCCCCGGTTGAGCCAGCCCGTCCGGTTGGCGACCTGAAAACGGCTTAAGGAGTCACAATGGAACAGGTTGTCATTGTCGATGCAATTCGTACCCCGATGGGCCGTTCGAAGGGCGGTGCTTTTCGTAACGTGCGTGCGGAAGATCTCTCCGCTCATTTAATGCGTAGCCTGCTGGCGCGTAACCCGGCGCTGGAAGCTGCGGCCCTCGATGATATTTACTGGGGTTGTGTGCAGCAGACGCTGGAGCAGGGTTTTAATATCGCTCGTAACGCGGCGCTGTTGGCAGAAGTGCCGCATTCTGTCCCGGCGGTCACCGTCAATCGCTTGTGCGGTTCATCCATGCAGGCACTGCATGACGCAGCACGGATGATTATGACTGGCGATGCACAGGCATGTCTGGTCGGTGGCGTGGAGCATATGGGCCATGTGCCGATGAGTCACGGCGTCGATTTTCACCCCGGCCTGAGCCGCAATGTCGCCAAAGCGGCGGGCATGATGGGCTTAACGGCAGAAATGCTGGCGCGTATGCACGGTATCAGCCGTGAAATGCAGGATGCCTTTGCCGCGCGATCACACGCCCGCGCCTGGGCCGCCACGCAGTCGGGCGCATTTAAAAATGAAATCATCCCGACCGGTGGTCACGATGCCGACGGCGTCCTGAAGCAGTTTAATTACGACGAAGTGATTCGGCCGGAAACCACCGTGGAAGCCCTCGCCACGCTGCGTCCGGCGTTCGATCCAGTCAGCGGCACGGTAACGGCGGGTACATCTTCTGCGCTTTCCGATGGCGCAGCTGCCATGCTGGTGATGAGTGAAAGCCGCGCCCGTGAATTAGGTCTTAAGCCACGCGCCCGCGTACGTTCGATGGCGGTCGTTGGTTGTGACCCGTCGATTATGGGTTACGGCCCGGTTCCAGCCTCGAAGCTGGCGCTGAAAAAAGCGGGGCTTTCTGCCAGCGATATCGGCGTGTTTGAAATGAATGAAGCTTTTGCCGCGCAGATCCTGCCATGTATTAAAGATCTGGGGCTAATGGAGCAGATTGACGAGAAGATCAACCTCAACGGTGGCGCGATCGCGCTGGGTCATCCGCTGGGTTGTTCCGGTGCGCGTATCAGCACCACGCTGCTGAATCTGATGGAACGCAAAGACGTTCAGTTTGGTCTGGCGACGATGTGTATCGGTCTGGGTCAGGGTATTGCAACGGTGTTTGAGCGGGTTTAACCACTTGCCGGATGCGGCGTAAACGCCTTATCCGGTCTACCGACCCAGCACTAATGTAGGCCTGATAAGACGCGCCAGCGTCGCATCAGGCATCGTGCAACGATTGCCGGATGCGACATAGATCTAAATGCCACTGTATAAAGTTTTAGTTGCCGTTCTTCCCGCCTGTCAGGGGCGGGTTTTTTATATCTCAGATAAATGCAAACGCATCGCCAAACAGGCGGTCTTCCCGCGCATTACGCTCACTGCAAAACAGGTCACGGGCAATTTTCGCCATCTCAAAACGTCCGGCAATATAGATATCATGCTCTGCCAGCGTACCGTGATCCTGCAATACCGCCGTTAACACAGTGCCAGTACGCCCACGCCAGCCCGCTTCCGGTTGTTCAACCACCGGCACCACTTGCAAACCTGGATGCTTAAGCGAAAGCGCCTCAAGCTCGCAGAGATCATAAAGATGCTGCTCTTCACGCCCACCCCAGTAAATGGTGATATCACGGTTTGGGTTACGCGCCAGCGCCGTCAGCAAAATCGAGCGCGCATAAGAGAAGCCTGTACCGCCCGCAATCAAAATCATCGGACGCTCTTCATCATCGCGCAGCCACGCTTCTCCGTGGGGAATATCGACCACGATTTGATGATCTTTGAGGATACGGTCCATGACTGCTTTCGCGTAAAGGTTGATTTCAGAAGCGCCAATATGCAGCTCGATAAACTCTTTTTCATCCGGCGTCGAAGCCATTGAGAATGGACGTTTATCGCGCTCATCCATCACCACCATCAAATACTGACCAGCACGAAAAGAAAAGGCCGCGTCTGGCACGATTCGAACACGATATACGGTATCGGTGATAGCTTCTACCGAGGTCACTTTACAGCTTAAGGTTGTCATGCGCTTTCTCTGTCGGATCGATAAATAGGGCAAAACAAACGCGCATCAGGCGCTTTTACCGTTGTTAAAAATAGCCAGTTCATCCCAGATGGCGTCAATATGCGCGACAACATCCGGATCTTTTTTGATGGGACGTCCCCATTCACGCTGGGTTTCCCCTGGCCATTTATTCGTGGCATCCAGCCCCATTTTTGAACCCAGCCCGGAGACAGGCGAGGCAAAATCCAGATAATCAATAGGCGTATTTTCGACCAACACCGTGTCCCGCACCGGGTCCATACGGGTGGTAATCGCCCAAATCACATCGTTCCAGTCGCGTGCGTTGACGTCATCATCGCAAACGATCACAAATTTAGTGTACATAAACTGGCGTAAGAACGACCAGACGCCCATCATGACGCGCTTCGCGTGTCCGGCGTACTGTTTTTTGATCGTCACTACCGCCAGGCGATAAGAGCAGCCTTCCGGCGGCAGGTAAAAATCGACAATTTCCGGGAACTGTTTTTGCAGAATCGGCACAAACACTTCGTTCAGTGCGACACCCAGCACAGCAGGTTCATCCGGCGGACGCCCGGTATAGGTGGAATGATAAATCGCATCTTCACGCTGGGTAATATGCGTCACAGTAAATACCGGGAAACTATCGACTTCGTTATAGTAACCGGTGTGGTCGCCATACGGCCCTTCCGGCGCCGTTTCACCTTGTTCGATATACCCTTCCAGCACAATCTCCGCACTGGCGGGCACTTCAAGGTCATTGGAGATACACTTCACCACTTCGGTCTTGGTGCCGCGCAGCAATCCGGCAAACGCATATTCTGAAAGTGTATCCGGAACGGGCGTTACCGCACCGAGAATCGTAGCGGGATCAGCACCCAGCGCCACAGAAACCGGGAAACGTTCGCCCGGATGCGCCGCGCACCACTCCTGATAATCCAGCGCGCCGCCGCGATGCGACAGCCAACGCATAATCAGTTTGTTTTTACCAATCAGCTGCTGGCGATAAATACCCAGATTCTGCCGTTCTTTATTCGGGCCGCGCGTTACGGTCAGCCCCCAGGTAATCAGCGGCGCGGCATCTTCCGGCCAGCAGGTCATAATGGGAATGCGGTTAAGATCGACGTCATCGCCAGAGACGATTTTTTGTTGGCAGGGCGCACCACGCAGTCGCTTTGTCGGCATGTTCAATACTTGTTTAAACTGCGGCAGTTTATCAAACAGGTCGCGGAAACCTTTTGGCGGCTCCGGCTCTTTCAGAAACGCCAATAATTTACCAACTTCACGCAGCGCCGAAACATCTTCCTGCCCCATGCCCATCGCCACGCGCTTTGGCGTACCGAACAGGTTGCACAGCACCGGCATTGAGTAGCCTTTAGGGTTTTCGAACAACAACGCAGGCCCACCTGCACGCAAAGTGCGGTCAGCAATTTCAGTGATTTCCAGATGCGGATCCACCGGGAGAGTGATACGTTTTAGCTCACCCTGCTGTTCAAGCAGCGTCAGGAAGTCGCGTAAATCGTTATATTTCATGGCATCCATTGTAGCCTCTTAATCTGCTCCCATTATACGGCGTTCATCTTTGCGATGCTGTAAATTTGTTAAATTAGCGTGAACTCTGACGGTATAACGCAAACCGGGGAATATAATTAACTTAGCGTAAAGCTTTTGCTATCCTTGCGCCCCGATTAAACGGATAAGAGTCATTATGCAATCCTGGTATTTACTGTACTGCAAGCGCGGGCAACTTCAACGTGCCCAGGAACACCTCGAAAGACAGGCTGTGAATTGCCTGGCACCGATGATCACCCTGGAAAAAATCGTGCGTGGCAAACGTACTGCAGTCAGTGAACCATTGTTCCCCAACTACCTGTTTGTGGAATTTGATCCAGAAGTCATTCATACCACGACTATCAACGCGACCCGTGGTGTCAGCCACTTCGTGCGCTTTGGTGCGTCGCCAGCGATAGTCCCATCGGCGGTGATTCATCAGCTATCGGTATATAAACCGAAAGACATTGTCGATCCGGCAACCCCTTATCCGGGTGATAAGGTGATTATTACCGAAGGCGCGTTCGAAGGTTTTCAGGCCATTTTCACCGAACCCGACGGTGAGGCTCGCTCCATGCTATTGCTTAATCTTATTAATAAAGAGATCAAGCACAGCGTGAAGAACACCGAGTTCCGCAAACTCTAAAACGCAACCCCAAACAGTGTTTTGACATTGGCATCCGTGGTGGCAGCCAGCCATGCGGCATCTTCCCCACGCCATTGCGCGATACGTTGCAAAATATGGGGCAGATAGGCTGGCTCGTTGCGCCGGGATGATGGCTTCGGCGTGAGATCTCGCGGGAGCAGATACGGCGCATCAGTTTCGATCAGCAATTTCTCCGCCGGAATCAACGGCAAGATTTCCCGCAGTTCTAGTCCGCGTCGTTCATCGCAAACCCAACCGGTAATGCCGATATACATTCCACGCGCCGCGCACGCCTGCATCTCTTCACGTGTACCGGTAAAGCAATGAAGAACTGCACCAGGCAGTTTATCCAGCCACGGCTCCAGCAAGGTTATAAACCGATCGTGGGCATCGCGACAGTGCATAAATACTGGCATGTTTAATTCTGCAGCAATGCGTAGCTGAGCAACAAAAGCACGTTCCTGCTCTTCTGGTGTAGAAAAGTTGCGGTTAAAGTCGAGGCCACACTCACCAATCGCCACCACTTCTGGCTGCGAGGCCAGTTCAATGATCGCTTCTTCGGTCGCTGCTTGCCACTGGCTGCTGTCATGAGGATGCACGCCCGCCGTTGACCAACAGGATGAATACTGACGCGCCAGTTTTTGTGCCTGCTGGCTTTCGTGCAGGTTAGTGCCAGTGATGAGCAGCCCATCAACTCCTGCGTCAAAAGCGCGTGCTACAACATCATCACGGTCTTTCGCAAATTGCGAACTGGTCAAATTAACGCCGATATCAAACATCCTGTACTCCATATGACAACCGCCCTGACGGGCGGTTGAATTTATTCTTCAGTTTTTTCGCTTTCTGCTTCAGCGTCGTTTTCCTCTTCCCGGTTTCGACCCTTACCAACGTAAAAGCGTGAGAAGAAGACACCAATTTCAAACAAGCAGTACATCGGGATCGCCAGCAGCGTTTGCGAGAAGACATCCGGCGGCGTCAGCAGCATCCCGACAACAAATGCGCCAACCAGCACATACGGACGTTTTTTGCGTAAGTCTTCTGGCGAGGTAATTCCCATCCAGCACAGCAGCACAATTGCCACCGGCACTTCAAAGGAGACACCAAACGCCATAAACAGCGCCATAACGAAGCTTAAATAGCTGGCGATGTCGGTGGATACCTGTACCCCTTCCGGCGCGGTATTGGCAAGGAAGCCAAATGCCAGCGGAAAGACCACAAAGTAGGCGAACGCCATGCCGATATAAAACAACAGAGAGCTGGAAACCAGCAGCGGCACCACCAGACGACGTTCATGCTTATACAGCGCTGGGGCGATAAACGCCCACACCTGATAGAGAATCACCGGCGCTGACAGAATCAGCGACACCATAAAGGTCAGCTTGATCGGCGTAAAGAACGGTGAGGCCACGTCGGTGGCGATCATCGTTGAACCTTGCGGCAACTGCTTGATCAATGGCGCGGATACCAGGTGATAGATGTCATTGGCGAAATAGACCAGACACAGGAATATCACGATCACCGCGATAATGCAGTTCAGCAGACGCTTACGCAGCTCAATCAGATGCGTGATAAGCGGTTGAGTATCTTCTACAGACATGTTTACGGTTTATCACTCGACGAAGGGGAAGGTGCAGCGGTTTTCGGTTCAGCGTCCGCAGCAGGTTTTACCACCGGCTCTGGCGTGGTTTCTGGCTTCTGTTCCGGCGAACTGGCCTGCGTTTGTGCAGCGGCAGGCGTTACGCCTTCATGCGCAGCTTCATTATCTTTCACCACCGGATTATGGATGGTGTGCGCTTCATCGCTCGCCTTTTCAGGATCGTTTGCAACGTAGGAACGCTTCATCGACTCCGCGGCCTGGCGTAGTTCATCCATCGACGCTTTCAGTTCGGGCGTCAGGTTAGTGAGGCTCGCCTTTTCAACCTTTTTCAGGCTGTCCTGAAACTCCTGGAGTTTTAACTCCTGGGTCAGTTCGTTCTGCACCGTTGTCGCCAGTGAACGCAACGCGCGAATCCAGCCCGCTACCGTTTTTACCGCCACAGGCAGTCGTTGCGGCCCCAGAACGACGAGGCCGATGATGAACACCAATAGCAGTTCGCTAAAACCGATATCAAACACGGATTACACCTGCTCTTTATCGTGGCGCTTCGCGTCTTCTGTTTTAGCCTGTTCCTGATTCGTATCCGCCTGCTTATCGGCGATAGTTTTCGCAGTAAAATCAGCATCCTGACTGGTTTTATCCTGCTTTGGTTCATCATCGCTCATTGCTTTTTTAAAGCCTTTGATCGACGCACCAAGATCGGAACCGATGGAGCCGAGCTTTTTGGTGCCAAAAAGCAGTACAACGATGACGGCAATAATCAATAACTGCCAAATACTGATACCACCCATACATGTTCCTCTGTGGTAGATGATGATTAAACAAGGCCGCATTATACGTTACACGGCCCGCCTTGAGCGATGAAAAAATCAGCGTGTTTTGCGCCAACCGACAAACCAGGCGATCAGACCACCTGCCATTAACCAGCCGGGCATCAACCCCCATTCAGGGCGGCTGACCAACAAGAATGTGCCGCTTAATACTAACGTAGCGCCAATTCCGAGAAAATAACGCGATTGTCCCTGACGTACATGATTTGACTGAAGCTCGCGGGCAATCTTATCAACACTGTGCTGTAAATACTTGCCCTGGCGCAAACTGTCGTAAACCAGTTCAGGCAGTTCTGGCATTTTTTCGACCCAGAACGGCGCTTTTTCTTTAAATGCTCTCACCAGCGCAGGAATACCGACCTGATCTTTAATCCACGACTCCAGGAAAGGCTTCGCCGTTTTCCATAAATCGAGCTGCGGATAAAGCTGGCGACCTACCCCTTCGACGTAGAGCAGGGTTTTCTGGAGTAACACCAGTTGCGGCTGCACTTCCATATTGAAGCGACGCGCCGTATTAAACAGATTTAACAGTACATGTCCAAACGAAATTTCGGCCAGCGGTTTCTCAAAGATAGGTTCACAGACCGTACGAATGGCAAATTCGAACTCTTCAACGTTGGTATCTGGCGGCACCCAGCCTGAATCGACGTGTAGCTCTGCCACTTTGCGATAATCGCGATTAAAGAAGGCGATAAAGTTTTCCGCCAGATAGCGTTTATCTTCTTTGTTTAGCGAGCCAACAATCCCGCAATCAATGCCGATATATTTCGGGTTTTCTGGGTGTTCATAGCTTACAAAGATGTTGCCAGGGTGCATATCGGCATGGAAAAAGCTGTCACGAAAGACCTGAGTGAAGAACACCTGCACGCCGCGTTCCGCCAGCAATTTCATGTTGGTGCCGTTTTTCTCCAGCGCTGCGACATCTGAAACCGGAATGCCGTAAATGCGCTCCATCACCATCATCCCTTCACTACAATAGTCAGGGTAAACTTCCGGGATGTAGAGCATCGGGCTGTCTTCAAAATTGCGCCGAAGCTGAATGGCGTTGGCAGATTCCCGCAGCAAATTCAGTTCATCAATCAATGTCTTTTCGTACTCGCGCACCACTTCGGTTGGGCGCAGACGGCGACCATCCGGCAGCAAACGCGGCACCCAGCGAGCCAGACGGTAGATAAGTTTCAGATCCGCTTTAATGACCGGCAAAATATCCGGGCGGATGACTTTAATCACCACCTCTTTACCATTCGATTTCAATCGCGCGGTATGAACTTGGGCGATAGAAGCAGAAGCCAGCGGCTTGATTTCAAAATCGTCAAACCACGCGTCTACCGGCAAGCCGCCCATTGCAGCTTCAATCTGTTGCTTCGCAAGCTTGCCATCAAACGGAGCAACTTTGTCCTGCAATAACGCCAGCTGATCGGCAATATGCGGAGGAAAAAGGTCGCGGCGGGTTGATAACATTTGCCCGAACTTGATCCATACCGGCCCCAGTTCTTGCAGGGCCAGTCGTAGCCGCTCACCTAAAGGTTTGTCTTTATGCCGATTTGGCATCCAGAATAATGAGTATCGCCATAGCCGTAGCGGCAGGGTGATACGCATTTTGGGGATCAGTTCATCAAGTCCGTAGCTTAAAAAAGTGCGAATGATGAAATATAGGCGCCGTACTTCACCTGGCGTCATTTAGCCTCCAGTTTTTCCAGCCGTTTGGTCAGGGCATCAACAGCACGCTCGACGGCAGCCGTCTCTTCCGCAAACCAGGCCACTTCAAGCGGACCAGGTGCCATACGCCACTCTTCAGTAATGGCTTCTGCCACATAACGTTGCTGGCGTTTAATACCGTGATGCAGGAACTTTGCGCCTCCGCGCAGGGCTTTGCTGATACCTTCAGCGGCGATATCACCGGTATAAGGGGCCAGCAGTTCCGCAGGGTCGAACTCTGCCAGATCTGCCAGCGCAACGAAGTTTTGCACCACCTGAATATCGCCCTGTACTTCCAGCTCACCGCTGCGAATTAACGCAGCAAGCTGCTGGCGATCGCGAAGTTTCGGCAACACGCTGGCGTAGGCGATAACGGTGCAGTCAGCATCTCCTGCCCATTCGCCCAGCACATCGACCTGGCGTTCGCTGAACACCAGAATCAATGACGTCGAAAAGCCTTTTACCTCCACGCGCAAAACTTTACCCAGCAGACGCGAGCGGGCCGTTTTCAGCGCGGGTGAACGATACAGGAAGGTGTTGAGCAGACTTTCAATTCCTGCCGTCACTAAAGGTTTAAAAGGCATTTCCGGTCTCCTGTCAGAACTTATAACCACGATGCAGCGCCACAACCCCTGCCGTCAGGTTGTAATAGTCGACACTTTCGAATCCAGCATCCTGCATCATAGCTTTCAGGGTGTCCTGATCGGGATGCATGCGGATAGATTCAGCAAGATAACGGTAGCTGTCAGCGTCGTTCGCGACCAGTGAGCCAATACGCGGCAGCACATGGAAGGAGTAAGCGTCATAGGCCTTACTTAACGGCTCGATAATCGGCTTCGAGAACTCAAGCACCAGCAGTCGGCCGCCAGGTTTCAGAACGCGATACATTGAACGCAGAGCTTTATCTTTGTCAGTGACGTTACGCAGACCAAACGAAATGGTGATGCAATCAAAGGTGTTATCCGGGAACGGCAGCGCCTCAGCGTTCGCCTGAACATACTCAACGTTGCCAATCACACCAATATTACGCAGCTTCTCGCGGCCCATTTTGAGCATGGATTCATTGATATCAGCAAGGACCACTTTGCCAGTTTCACCCACCAGGCGGGAGAATTTCGCTGTCAGGTCGCCAGTACCGCCTGCCAGATCCAGCACGGTCTGCCCGCGGCGTACGCCACTGCAATCAATCGTGAAGCGTTTCCACAAACGATGTATGCCAAAAGACATCAAATCATTCATGACATCGTATTTCGATGCCACGGAATGGAAAACGTGGGCGACCATATCCGCTTTTTGTTCCTTCGCGACGGTCTGAAAACCAAAGTGCGTCGTTTCTTGTGACTTATCCACCATCTCAATGCCTGCTCATCAAAAAATTGTTCCAGAAGTGTAACAGATTGGGCGTCGATGCCCTAGATTTCTACCCGGCTTAACTACCCCCAATGGGCTAGCGCGACTGCTGATTATATTCATCATCGCGTTGATAAGCTTCATCATTCGGCTGCTCCGGTACCGACCGCAGTCGATACTCTTCATCCTGGCTCACCGCTTGTTCAGCCAAATCCGGATTAATCTCGCGTTTAATTTCTACTCCTAAACCGCGAAACGCTTCTGCTTGCGCCAGCACATTTCCGCGACCTGAAGAGAGTTTTTTCATTGCCTGACGATAGTTGTCCTGTGCTTTGTCCAGACTTTGACCAATCGCGGACATATCATCGACAAACAAGCGCATTTTGTCGTACAACTTGCTGGCACGATCGGCTATTTTCTGAGCGTTGCGGCTTTGATGCTCATAGCGCCAGAGGTTGGCGATAGTGCGCAGCGCCACCAGCAGCGTGGTCGGGCTAACCAGCATGATATTGTTTTTCAACGCTTCGGTGATCAGCTCCGGCTGGCGGTCAAGCGCCAGTAAAAAAGCGGGTTCAACGGGAATAAACATCAGCACGTAATCCAGGGTTCGCAGCCCCGGCAGCTGTTGATAATCTTTGCGTCCCAGCAAACGGATATGGTTACGCACCGACGCGATATGTTCCTGTAGCGCGCTTTCGCGGGTGTAGTCGTCTTCTGCGTTGAAATAGCGTTCATAGGCGACCAGTGTCATTTTTGCGTCGATCACCACATCTTTGCCCTGCGGCAACCGCACGATGACATCCGGCTGCATCCGCGAGCGGGCGTCATTTTCGATGCTGACCTGGGTTTCATATTCATACCCTTCACGCAGACCGGAAGCCTCCAGCACACGCGTCAATACTACCTCGCCCCAGTTGCCCTGGGTTTTATTGTCGCCTTTCAGCGCACGCGTCAGGTTGATCGCTTCCTGGGCCATTTGCGCGTTGAGCTGCTGGAGATTGCGTATTTCGTGAGTCAGGGTATGGCGTTCTTGTGCTTCTTTACCGAAACTGTCCTGAACCTGACGACGAAAACCGTCCAGTTGTTCACGTAGTGGCGACAACAGGCTGTTCAGACTCTGACGGTTTTGCTCATCAACCCGGCGATTGCTGTGCTCGAAAATACGGTTGGCGAGGTTTTCAAACTGCTCACTGAGGCGCTGTTCGCTGTTGATCATTTGGCGAATTTTATCGTCAGCATGTTGCTGTACGGCCTCCATTCGCGTGGTGACTTCACGCAGATCCGCCTCCAGCGAGGTGTTAATGCTTTGCAGACTGCGCACTTCATTATTGAGTAACTCGCACTCAGCACGCCAATGTTCGCTTTGGGTAATTTGTTGTTTTGCCGCACTTAACTCCGCGATCATCTCTTCACGTTCAGCGAATTGCTCGGCTTTTTGCTGCGCATGCTGATAACTGGCAATCAGCCAGCCAATCGCCACGCTCACCAACGCAATAACTGCGTAAACCATGATTGTGATATCCACAACGCCTCCAGCCTCATTACTTACCCGCACAAAATAGAATTGTGCTGTACAAACGTCCAGTTTGAAAGAAGTTTCCTGCGAGGCGCTACGCAAAACGATCCTTAATTTTTATTATTTTATCCCACAATATGAGATGCAGTTTATATTGTGGGATATATCACCTTTTCCCCACGTCATTATGTGGAACACTTCAGCAATATCATCAGGAGAAACGTATGGCAGATACCTCTTCAACCACCGCTGGCGCACAAACGTTATTACGCGGGCTCGCGGTTCTTAATGCTGTTTATAACGGCTGCCATGACCTGAAAAGTATCGGCGAGTTCACCGGCACGACCCGGAGCACAACCCATCGTTTAGTCACCGTTCTGGTGGAACAACGCTACCTGCGCCACGTCCCAACGCAGGGCTACCAACTGGGCGCCAAACTGATCGAATTCGGTGCCAGAGCGCTGGAAAGCACCTCGCTGTACGAAGTTGCGCTGCCCGTTTTGCAACGCCTTGCCCGTTACACCCTGGACACCGTGCATCTGGGGATCGTTGAAGGCGACGAAGTGCTGTATCTGGAGAAGATCAACAGCCAGCGCGGGCTGGAAATGCGCTCACGCCCAGGCCATCGCATGCCACTGGCAATCACCGGCATCGGCAAGGCATTGATCCTCAACCGAACAGAAGAAGAGTGGCGCACGCTGTTTAAGACCTGTGGTGATGAAACAAAACTGGGCGCATTTATTCAGAACATGCGTCGTTATGCCGCGAGTGGTTTTGCTTTTGATCTGGAAGAGAACGAGCCGACTATCCGTTGCGTTGCAGCGCCGGTTTACAACGCCCGGGATGAAATTGTGGCGGCTATTTCTGTCGCCAGTACCACTACGTATATGTCACTGGCGCGTCTGGAAGAACTGGCACCTTACGTCAAATCCTGTGCAGAAGAGATATCCGCTGAACTGGGCTGGGGTAAGCACGTCCGCAAAAATAAATAAACCATGACTAAAGGAAACGGCTAATGTCGGGAAACACCTCATTTATTGCCCTGGACTGGGGAACGTCATCGCTTCGGGCATGGCGTTTTGGCGATTCACCAAATCCACAAGAAAAACGTGAATTCCCGTGGGGGATCATGAAATTACCCTCCCAGGCAGCAACACGTGAGGACGCTTTCCACGATACGTTTTTACGTGTCTGCGGCGACTGGCTGGCACAATCCCCATGCCCGGTTCTGGCTTGCGGCATGATCGGCAGTGCGCAAGGGTGGCAACCCGCAGCTTATTTACCTTGCCCGGTCACTCTCGAGGGTCTGGCAAAGCAGTTGACGCCTGTTATCCACCAGCAGCAGACAATGCTGCACATCATTCCTGGCGTGATTAAAGAAGGTGAAATGCCCGAAGTGATGCGTGGTGAAGAGACACAAATCTTCGGTGCTATCTCGATGGAACCGGCCCTGCAAAACGCGATCCATCAGGGTATGCCTGTGCTGATTGGCTTACCTGGCACACATGCGAAATGGGCTGTAGTTGAAAACAACACCATTACCGATTTCCGAACCTTTATGACTGGCGAGTTATTTGATGTTTTATCCCGCCATTCGATTCTCGGTGCCACCATGCGTTCGGGAGATGAACCGCACTGGGATGCCTTCACCCATGGGCTGACAGCAGCACAAGAGCATCATCAGACCGGATTATTATCGACGCTGTTTTCGACCCGTTCGCGCCTGCTGACCAGTAATCTTACGCCGTCCTCACAGGGGGATTACCTTTCAGGATTACTGATAGGCCATGAATTATGCGGTCTGGCATCCAGTTTGCTACGTGATTTACCCGCCACAACACCGATCGCCTTAATCGGTAGCGCCACTCTGAACAGCCGCTATTCACAAGCATTCAGCCACGTTTTTCCCGACAGACAGCTACACGCCATTCCTAATGCCACTGAACAGGGGTTATGGCGAATCGCCCACGCTGCCGGGCTACTCTCCACCAACGCCAGGGAATGTACCCATGCCATTTAATACGCTTTTGCAAAAAACCGGGTTAGTCGCCATTTTACGCGGCGTGAAACCGGATGAGATTGTCGCCATCGGTGAAAAGCTGTATGCCGCTGGATTTCGCCTGATTGAGATTCCCATGAACTCGCCGGAGCCGTTGCAAAGTATCAGTTTACTGCGCGACGCCCTGCCTAAGGACTGCCTGGTCGGAGCCGGAACGGTGCTTTCGGTGGAGCAAGTCGTCGCGGTTAAAGAGGCTGGAGGCCAGATTATCGTAATGCCGCATTGCGATACTGCGGTGATCCGTCGTGCCCGTGCGCTGGGTATGTATTGTGCGCCTGGCGTCGCTACGCCCACCGAAGCTTTTGCTGCCATTGAACATGGCGCCAATGCCATCAAGCTGTTCCCGGCTGAACAAATTACGCCTGAAGTCACCAAAGCCTGGCGTGCGGTTATTCCACAATCCGTTCCGATGTTACCGGTTGGCGGTATCACTCCAGACACAATGGCGCGTTATCTGAGCCACGGCGCAAACGGCTTTGGCCTCGGTTCTGCGCTATATCGCCCCGGCATGACGCCAGAGCAAGTCTATGAAAATGCAGTACTGTTTATGAACGCATGGAACAATTTAAATAGCAAATAACTGATAAATAAGGATATAAAAGCAATGATAAAACATCTTACCTTACCGAAAAAAATGGCTGCAATGGTACTTCTTGCCGGCGCTGCCCTCAGCACTGCGCCTGTGCAGGCGGCCTCCTGGCCAACCAAACAGATCGAGTTAGTCGTACCCTACGCGGCCGGAGGCGGTACGGATCTGGTTGCCCGTGCCTTTGCTGATGCCGCCAAAAACCATTTGCCCGTCAGCATCGGGGTTATCAATAAACCTGGCGGTGGCGGCGCTATCGGCCTGAGTGAAATCGCCGCTGCCCGCCCTAACGGTTACAAAATGGGTTTAGGCACGGTTGAACTGACCACCCTTCCCAGTCTCGGAATGGTGCGTTTTAAAACCAGCGACTTTAAACCCATTGCCCGTCTGAATGCGGATCCTGCGGCTATCACCGTCCGTGCCGATGCACCGTGGAATAGCTATGAAGAATTTATGACTTACGCCAAAGCGAATCCCGGAAAAGTACGCATTGGTAACTCAGGCACCGGAGCAATCTGGCATCTGGCGGCAGCTGCACTGGAAGACAAAACGGGCGTGAAGTTTTCTCATGTCCCATATGACGGCGCAGCCCCTGCCATTACAGGCCTGTTAGGCGGGCATATTGAAGCGGTTTCCGTAAGCCCAGGTGAAGTTATCAATCATGTGAAAGGCGGCAAGCTGAAGACACTGGTAGTGATGGCGGATGAACATATGAAAACCATGCCTGACGTACCGACGTTAAAAGAGAAAGGCGTTGATCTCTCCATCGGCACCTGGCGCGGTCTGATCGTGTCGCAAAAAACGCCGCAGGATGTGGTTGATGTTCTGGCTAAGGCCGCAAAAGAGACGGCTGAAGAGCCTGCATTCCAGGATGCACTGCAAAAGTTGAATCTCAACTATGCATGGCTTGATGGTGCCAGCTTCCAGACCCAAATCAACGAGCAGGAAAAGTACTTTGACGAGTTACTAACTCGGCTGGGCTTGAAAAAATAATCCCGAGGTACGGTCGATGAACACAAAACAGTCTGTTGCTCAACTCGCCGTACCGCACCGCAAGCGCCTTTCATCCACTGTGGTGGTGGCGCTGTTACTTTGTGTAGTTGCTGGCACGGTGATGATTAATGCCGCTGATTTTCCAGCAACTGCCATTGAAACGGATCCCGGTGCAAGTGCCTTCCCTTCTTTCTATGCCTGCGCTCTGATTGTGCTCGCTGTCTTACTGGTGATACGCGATCTTTTGCTGGCAAAACCAGTCCCTTGCGCCAACGCACAGGAAAAACCGGCATTCAGGAAAACGGCAACAGGAATTGCGGCAACCGCGTTTTATATCGTGGGAATGAGCTACTGCGGTTATCTCATTACTACTCCTGTGTTCCTCATCGTCATTATGACGTTGATGGGCTACAGGCGATGGGTACTCACACCGGGTATTGCGCTGCTGTTAACGGCAATCCTCTGGTTGCTGTTTGTCGAAGCGTTACAGGTGCCATTGCCTGTCGGCACATTTTTCGAATAACAGGGGCCTGCAATGTTTGAAAGTGAACTTTTAACTCAGGGGTTTTCGACATTACTCAGTAATCCTCAGGCGCTGCTGTTTGCCACGTTTGGAGTGATGCTGGGTATTATGATTGGCGCTCTGCCTGGCCTGACAGCGACCATGGGTGTGGCGATTTTGCTGCCTTTCACCTACGGCATGGAGCCTGTTTCTGGCTTATTGATGATTTGCGGTGTCTTTTTTGGTGGTGTGTATGGTGGTTCTATCACCGCAATTTTGCTCAAAATTCCCGGTACGCCTGCCGCCGCTGCCACCGCCATTGACGGATATGAGCTGACGAAGCAGGGAAAAGCCGGGCTGGCGTTAAGTGCCGCCACGTTCTCTTCTTTTAGCGGTGGAACGCTCAGCATTATCGTATTGATGTTTCTCTCTCCGGTACTTGCCAGTTGGGCGTTGAAATTTAGTGCCTCGGAGTCCTTCGCCCTGGCAACCTTCGGACTGAGCATTATTGCCAGTATTTCCGGTGAGTCGCTGATTAAAGGGCTGATCGCCGGGATTGGCGGATTAATGATCGCAACGATAGGCCTCGATCCGATGGGCGGTTTTCCACGCTTTACGGGCGGGTTTGTGGAACTGATGAATGTGCCATTTATCCCGGTGATGATTGGTCTGTTTGCTGCTTCAGAAGCGTTCCGTTCTATGGAACAAAACCAGCAAATTCGTCAGGGTGCGAAAGTGGCTATTGGCAGTCTGTTACTGCCCTGGCAAACACTACGCCGCATCACATTAACCATTTTGCGCTCATCAGGATTAGGGGTTTTTATCGGCATGATCCCCGGTGCGGGGGCGGATATTGCGGCTTTTGTTGCCTATAACGAAACTCGTCGTTTCAGTAAGACACCCGAAAACTTTGGTAAGGGTGAGATTAAGGCGGTGGCCTCCTGTGAGGCAGGCGCGAATGGCTGCACAGGTGGCGCGTTGTTACCTATGCTGACGCTGGGGATTCCAGGCGATGCGGTAACTGCCATCATGCTGGGCGCGTTAACGTTACAAGGGATGCAGCCAGGCCCACTGATGTTTACCGACCACGGCGATATGGTTTATACGCTGTTTGTCGGCATGATCTTTTGTTACTTCATGCTGCTAGTTCTTGGACTGCTCTCTTTGAAAGTCATCGGTAACGTGGTGAAGATCCCCGGCAATATTCTCACGCCGATGATCCTCGCGCTTTGTGTTGTTGGGACTTATGCGCTGAACAACAGCCTGTTTGATGTTGGCATTATGCTGATTGCAGGCGTGGTGGGCTATTTCATGCAAAAAGGGGGGTATCCGGCGTCACCCGTAGTGCTGGCATTGATTATGGGCCCAATGGCGGAAAGTAATTTTCGCCGTGCGCTGTCGCTTTCTGGTGGGTCACTCGACTTTCTGTATACCCGACCGATCACTCTGGCATTGCTGACACTGGCAGCCTTTACGCTACTGACGCCAATAATACGCAAAATTATGCGCTTACGGCGTCAGTAATTGATATCGCTCCCCGACGTTGGGGAGTATGAGACTGATGACAAACGCTAAATTGCCTGATGCGCTGCGCTTATCAGGCCTACCACAGAAATGCAATATATTGAATTTGCATGCTTTTGTAGGCCGGATAAGGCGATCACGCCGCATCCGGTATGAACAAAGGACACGTTAACAACAATCGGAATGCTCCCCTAAGCCAGGGAGCGTTTTTTATTTCAGCAGACGACGCGCCGCTTCCACCACGATTTTCACCGCCTGGCTTTCGGTTTGTTTCATCGTCTCAGCATTCGGGATCTCTTGCTGGGTACGATTGACGATAACGCCCGCCACCATACCCGCACGCAGGCCCTGGCTTGCACACATGGTCAGCAGGGTTGCAGATTCCATTTCATAGTTCATTACGCCCATCGCCTGCCACTCTTCCATAGAACCTTTAAAGTGACGGACTACGCGACCAGAGTAAGTATCGTAACGTTCCTGACCCGGGTAGAAGGTATCAGAAGAAGCCGTCACACCAACGTGAGTGGTGGCACCAATTGACTTCGCCGCTTCAACCAGCGCGGTCGTACATTCGAAATCTGCCACAGCCGGGAACTCCAGCGGAGCGAAGTGCAGGCTCGCGCCATCCAGACGAACAGACGCCGTGGTCACCAGCACATCACCCACATTAATATGCGGCTGGATAGCGCCCGTTGTACCGATACGCAGGAAGGTGCGAATGCCCAGCTGTGCCAGCTCTTCAACCGCAATAGAGGTAGACGGGCCGCCGATACCGGTAGAGCAGACGATAACAGGTTTACCATCCAGCTCTGCACGCCAGGTGGTGAATTCGCGGTGAGATGCCAGCTTAACCGGCTTATCCATCAGCGCGGCGATCTTTTCCACACGATCCGGGTCGCCAGGGACGATGGCAAGCGTAGCCCCTTGTAAATCGTTTTTAGTGAGGCCGAGATGAAAAACATCAGACTTGGACATATACAACTCCTCTGTGAATCGGTTTAGTCAGAAGAAGCAAAAAGACACTTTACCGAAGGGTTTAACATTTTTTCGTGACACTCATCACCTTGATGCAAATGCGTTGCATAAATTTACCCAGCAAAAGTGATGCGAATCACATAAATCACTCTTCATTCTGCATGACTGCATAAAAGATGAGCCGATTCAGGCAATGTGATTTGTTGCATGCTGACTATAGTTAACATTGCGCAACATTTTTATAAGGGTACGGAGAATACCATGGCAACAACACAACAATCTGGATTTGCACCTGCTGCATCACCTCTCGCTTCGACCATCGTTCAGACCCCGGATGACGCGATTGTAGCAGGCATCACCTCTATCCCTTCACAAGGGGATAACATGCCTGCTTACCATGCCAGACCAAAGCAGAGCGATGGCCTATTACCAGTGGTCATTGTAGTGCAGGAAATTTTTGGCGTGCATGAACATATCCGCGATATTTGTCGCCGTCTGGCGCTGGAGGGGTATCTGGCTATCGCACCTGAACTTTACTTTCGCGAAGGCGATCCGAATGATTTTGCCGATATCCCTACGCTGCTTAGCGGTCTGGTAGCAAAAGTGCCTGACTCGCAGGTGCTGGCCGATCTCGATCATGTCGCCAGTTGGGCGTCACGCAACGGCGGCGATGTTCATCGCTTAATGATCACCGGATTTTGCTGGGGTGGGCGCATCACCTGGCTGTATGCTGCGCATAATCCACAACTGAAAGCAGCGGTGGCATGGTACGGCAAATTAACCGGCGATAAGACGCTGAATTCACCGAAACAACCTGTTGATATCGCAACCGATCTTAACGCTCCGGTTCTCGGCTTATATGGTGGTCAGGATAACAGCATTCCGCAGGAGAGCGTTGAAACCATGCGCCAGGCGCTGCGGGCTGCTAATGCGAAAGCAGAGATTATCGTCTACCCGGATGCCGGGCATGCATTCAACGCCGATTATCGCCCGAGCTATCATGCCGAATCTGCGAAAGATGGCTGGCAGCGAATGCTGGAGTGGTTTAAGCAGTATGGTGTTAAAAAGTAACGCCATAGCCGCTAAATCTGATGATTAAGCTCACACAATTTCAACGATTTTTTTAATCTCAAAACCATACAGCATCAAAAAATTTGTTGCTGTATGCCACTCTTTGACTCCCTTCACATTCGTCATCACACCACCTGTTGAATGCAAAAATTTCGTTGCTGTGCGGCAAACTTTTTTCCTGTTTTATGCCGCTTTTCTCCTGAATACTCGCTCTCAGAACAACTGGATCGTTTAAACATCAGACAGGAGATTTACCATGACGCAATCCATTTTTCAGGCTCAACCCTTTGAATTACCTTTTGATCCGCGCACAACTGCACTGGTCATGATCGACATGCAGCGTGACTTTGTCGAAGCAGGGGGCTTCGGTGAGGCACTGGGCAATGATGTTTCACTGGTACGCACGGCTATCGCACCATGTACAGAGGTGCTGGCAGCCGCACGTCAAAAAGGAATTATGGTTATTCATACTCGTGAAGGCCATCGTGCAGACTTAAGCGACTGCCCGCCAGCCAAACTGACGCGCGGCGGAAAAACCTTTATTGGTGAACCAGGACCGATGGGACGCATTCTGGTCAGAGGTGAAGCGGGTCATGACATCATTCCTGAACTGTACCCAGTGACAGGCGAACCGGTGATTGATAAGCCCGGTAAAGGCGCTTTTTATCAAACCGACTTACATCTGATTTTGCAAAACCACGGTATCAAGACGCTGATAGTTTGTGGTGTAACAACCGAAGTTTGCGTAACCACCACCGTGCGCGAAGCAAATGACCGTGGCTATGAATGCATTATCCCGGAAGATTGTGTCGGCTCCTATTTCCCGGAATTCCAGAAATATGCCCTCGAGATGATCAAAGCACAAGGTGCCATTTTCGGTTGGGTGAGTGATTCCAAAGCCATTATTGCAGGTCTGGAAGGCTAACGCCGATGGTACAGGTGACGCTTTGCGCATCATCGTTGGGATATCTTTTCCCGCAAAATGAAACGCAAGATTTACGTCTGCATAGTGCTTTTAAACATGCGGTAAATCTGTATTCAGAAGCGGGAACATTCATCACTCTGTTGTGTGCGCAAACGTATCTGAATCTCCCTGATGCCGCCAGAGTCAACCTGCCTGAGAATTGGGACTGGCGAAGAGAGATTGCCCATTCAGATCCCATTCAGTTAACCCCAGGCTTGTTACAAACACCTCGCTTTTGCGTGGTGCTTCATAACACAACACTTTGGCAACCGCCATTTGTGGGGGGAATGCTGACACTTGAGGCATTCCCTTTGGTTTTCCAGCACTACCCAACGATGGCATCGCAACGGCTTTTATTTTGTCTGGAGCATAACGTTCAAAGCACATTGCACCTGCCGGATAGTCTCACGCACCAGGGATTAGCGATTATGGAACATCCAGATGCACTGGAACGCCAGGTGCCACAACTGATCGGCTTTGGTAAAGGCTTAACGCCCGATGGAGATGACTATTTGTTGGGCTATCTGGCAGCGCTCTGGTTATGGCAACTCCCTGCAACACTTGCCGATCATCAATACCGGTTGCAGCAGGCAATTGATCAACATGCGCACAACACCACGGATATCAGTCGTCATTATCTGGAGCGTGCGCTTCAGGGGCATTTTTCAGAACCGATTTGCCAGTTACTCGCACAACTGGTTGGGGGCGCATCGGAAATGACAATCGCATCCTGTGCAGAACAGGTCATGCAATTTGGCGCAACGTCAGGAGTAGATTGCCTTGCAGGAATGCTGCATGGCTTTCGAACCCTGAACACCATGAATTGATTTCAACCTTTTCTCCCGTAGCCCATTTATGGCGCTACACGGGGATGCTTTGCCCGAATTTTGCTATCGGGCGGAATAAAACAGGCGTAACAGCATGAAAGTTAAATATAAAGTTTTCAGCAATCTTTATCAGGACTCGGTTTCTCTGATGCAGATTTCCGCGCAAATCAGTAAGTTGCCCGGTATTCAACAGGCCTCGGTCGTCATGGGAACACCCAATAATCTCGAACAATTGCGCGATGCGGGTCTGGGTAACGAAATCAACGCCAGTCCCAATGATTTAGTGATTGCAGTCATGGGTGAAGAAGATATTTGCAATGAAGCACTGATACTGGCCCAGCAACGTCTGACCAGCAAACCCGATGATGAAACGGATAGTGGCATTAAAACACCGGAAAATGTCAGCCTGGAAATGGCACTGGAAGCCGACACCGAAGCCAACCTGGCACTCATTTCTGTACCGGGAGACTACGCCGCCGCCGAAGCAATTAAAGCGTTAAACCTCGGAATGAACGTGATGATGTTCAGCGATAACGTCAGTATCGGGCAGGAAAAATCCATCAAAACACTTGCCCGAGAACGTCAGCGCATCGTAATGGGACCTGACTGTGGAACCGCCATTGTTAACGGCATTCCGTTAGGCTTCGCTAATGTGGTGAAACGCGGAGCAATTGGTGTTATTGGCGCGTCAGGCACCGGGCTACAGGAAGTGACTTGCCGAATCGACCAGCTCGGAGCGGGTATTTCTCAGGCGTTGGGAACAGGCGGGCATGATCTCAGTGAAGAGATTGGTGGAATATCGATGCTCTTCGCTTTAGATGCGCTGGCGCAAGACGATGAAACTCGCGTGATTGTGCTTATTTCAAAACCGCCTTCACCGATCGTTGCCCGGGCTATTCTGGAGCGCGCCGAGGCTTGTGGAAAACCCGTGGTGGTGAATTTCCTCGGTGCGAATCCGCATGATCTGGCACGTCCCAATATCACCGCTGCCGCCACACTTGCCAGCGCCGCAAATATCGCCGTGGCAGTACTGAATGATCAGCCACTTCCGACTGTCGAGACCGAGATTTCCTGCGACGATCTCACAATGTTACAAAACGCCTGCCAGCGTCTGCCAGCCCATCGCCAGGCGATACGCGGTGTTTTCGCCGGAGGAACCTTCTGTTACGAAGCGCAACTTATCTGCCAGCAAAAGGGATTCAGCGCCGCCTCCAATACGCCAGTTGCGGGTAATCGTACTCTAGCAAATATCTGGCAAAGCGAAGGTCACACGCTGATCGATATGGGCGACGATGATTTCACCCGTGGCAAACCGCATCCAATGATCGACCCGACTCTGCGCAATCAACGTCTGCTCAACGAACTCAACGACTCACACACTGCCGTCGTGTTATTCGACCTGGTACTTGGTTATGGCGCTTCCGCTACGCCTGCCAGCGAATTACTGGACCAACTTTCACACATCGACATGAATAACGCACCGTTGCTGATTGCGCACGTTTGCGGAACGGAAGCTGATCCGCAAATACGCAGTCAGCAGATAAGCGCACTACAAAATGCGGGCATCATCATTGCCAGCAGCAATGCACAGGCGGCGCTATGGGCGAGCGCCGTTGCGCAGACTCAGTTGCAGAAAAAGGGGCTAAACGCATGAATACCTTATTTAATCAGCCTTTGAAGGTCGTGAACGCGGGACTACACAGTTTTGCTGACAATATTCAACATGCCGGGGGAAGCGCAATTGCACTCAACTGGCAGCCACCAGCACAAGGCGATATTGACGCTGGATTGGATCTGGCATCGTTGCTACGTCATCCACTAGTAGAAAATGCCAATCAAATCGCCATGACACGTTATCTCGAAGCACAACCCGTGCTGGTGGATGTCATGCTCGCTAAAGAGGCCATTCCAGCAATGGCTGAACAAAAACGTATTTTGCACTCTGGCCCGCCGATTGCCTGGGAAGAGATGTGTGGTCCGGTAAAAGGGGCGATTATTGGTGCCATGCTGTACGAAGGTTGGGCCACCAGCCAGCAAGACGCTGAAAACCAGATAAACGCAGGCGAAATCGACCTTGCCCCTTGTCATCATTATCACGCGGTTGGACCAATGGCAGGCATCATCAGCCCGTCGATGCCGTTATGGGTGGTAGAAAACAAAACCAACGGCCACCGTACTTTTAGCAATTTCAATGAAGGTCTGGGTAAGGTTCTCCGTTTTGGTGCCAATAACGATGAAGTTCTCAATCGTCTGGCCTGGATGCGCGATGAACTGGCACCGGCAATGAAAGCAGCAATCGCACAACACGGCGAGCTGGAACTCAAGCCATTAATGGCGCAGGCGCTGCATATGGGGGATGAAGTTCATAACCGCAATGCTGCCGCTACCGGTTTGCTGATTAAGCGCCTGCTCCCGGCATTGCTGGCCTGCTCTCTTCCACAGGAACATATCCAGCGCGTCGTGGCATTTATCACCAGTAACGATCACTTCTTCCTCAATCTGTCGATGGCTGCCTGTAAAGCGATGATGGATGCCGCCGCCAATGTACCGTTCAGTTCAATGGTTACGGTGATGGCGCGTAACGGGGTGAATTTTGGTATTCGGCTTTCCGGTACTGGCGATCGCTGGTTCCAGGCTCCTGCCAATGCAGTTGAAGGTCTGTTCTTCCCCGGATTTGGCGTCGACGATGCCGCTGCTGACCTGGGTGATAGCGCAATTACCGAAACCGCAGGTGTGGGTGGCTTCGCGATGGCGTCATCTCCAGCGATCGTCAAATTTGTGGGAGGCACCCCTGCCGATGCCACCAATAACAGCCGTAGGATGCAAGCAATCACCCTCGGTGGTAACCCCGCATTTACACTTCCTGCCCTCAATTTTGCCCCCACCGCAGCAGGGATTGATGCGCGTAAAGTGACCGATCGCGGCATTTTACCGGTCATCAATACGGGTATCGCCCACAAACAAGCGGGGGTCGGGCAAATTGGTGCCGGGATCACCACTGCGCCGATGGCCTGTTTTGTCGCCGCTGTACGTGCACTGTCTGAGATCGTCGCAAAGGAGAACCATCATGGTTAAGCCACTGGCTGTTGTCGCAGTTGGCGGCAATGCGCTCATTCAGGACGAGCAACGCAATAGTATTCCCGATCAATATGTTGCAGTGATGGAAAGCGTGCAGCATATCGTTGATATGGTTGAAGCCGGATGGGACCTGGTGCTTACCCACGGTAATGGCCCGCAGGTGGGCTTTATTCTGCGCCGCTCTGAACTCGCCAGTAACGAAGTTTCTCCGGTTCCACTTGATTACGCCGTGGGTGATACACAAGGTGCAATTGGCTACATGTTCCAGAAAGCGCTGCATAACGAATTGGCTCGCCGTGGCATAAACAAACCGGTAATTGCGATGGTGACACAAACGCGAGTCTGCCCACATGACGATGCTTTCACCAGCCCCAGTAAACCGATTGGCGCGTTTCTCGATGAAGCAACGGCCCTACAACGCCAACAGCAACTCGGCTGGACGCTGATGGAGGACGCCGGGCGTGGTTGGCGGCGTACAGTTCCCTCTCCTGCGCCACTGGAAATTATTGAGCACGACACCATCGCTCACCTGGTGCGCCAGGGATATCTGGTTATTGCCTGCGGCGGTGGCGGTATTCCGGTGGTGCGAGACGGACAACAACTGAAAGGTGTGGAAGCCGTGATCGATAAAGATCTGGCCTCCGCGCTGCTCGCCAGTCAGTTAGGCGCAGATCTGCTGGTGATCCCCACCGGTGTAGAAAAAGTGGCGATTAACTTTGGTACACCACAACAACAGTGGCTCGACGCTATCAGCGTTGCCGAAGCGCAAACGCTGTTACGGGAAGGTCAGTTTGGTGTCGGCAGTATGCAGCCCAAATTGGAAGCCATTGTTGATTTCATCAATGCCAGCCAACAACAAGGCAAACAGGCCAGCGGCCTGATTACTTCACCGCAAACCATAAAAGCAGCCCTTTCGCATCAGAGCGGCACATGGATAACCCTTTAATTCTCTGGAGAACTCAATGACTACAACACTTTTAGCCGTTAACGGAACGCTGATGCGTGGCCTGGAACTCAACCCAAATATGCAAAAAGCGGGCGGCATTTTTGTCCGTGAAGACCGAACTGACGCCCATTACAGGTTGTGGAGTATTAACGATCGTCATCCGGGAATGATTCGCGTGAATGAAGGAGGAACACACGTCGACGTAGAAATTTGGCAATTACCACTGGCCAGTTTTGCCGCTCTGTTAATGAGCGAACCCGCTGGGCTGGCAATTGGCAAAATCAAACTTGCCGATGGTAGCGAAGTGCTGGGCGTACTGGCAGAAAACTGGCTGACCGAAGGCCAACGGGAAATTACAGAACTGGGTAGCTGGCGCAAATACACCGGGCATTTTCATACTGTGTAACGCGCATTTTTAAAGGGAACATACTATGCGTAAAAAAGAAGAGAATCTGAATACAGCATCAGGATTGCGTATTGCCATGATTTTACTGGGTATTGCCGTCACACCTGTGCTGTTGTCATCCTCAAGCCTCGGCAATCAACTTTCCAGCGGCAGTTTAATTAGCGTCGTATTGTTAGGCGGCGTCATTCTGACCTTACTTTCAGCCATCACCATTAGCGTGGGAGAAAAAGCCCGCCTGCCAACGTATGGCATTGTGAAATATTCGTTTGGCGAAAAAGGGGCCATCGCCATTAACATTTTGATGGCGATAAGTCTGTTCGGCTGGATTGCCGTTACCGCCAATATGTTTGGTCATTCGGTACATGACTTACTGGCTCAACATGGACTGGAAGTTCCACTAGCACTGTTAGTGGCTGCTGGCTGTGTCATTTTTGTCGCCTCTACAGCATTTGGTTTTGCCGTTCTGGGAAAAATTGCCCAGGTTGCCGTGCCGGTTATCGCGCTGGTGCTGTGTTACATCCTCTATGTGGCAACCCATACCGAAGTGGCAGCACCAGCGGTGATTGTGGAGATGAATACAGGTGTCGCCGTTTCCACCGTTGTTGGCACCATTATTGTGCTGGTTGCCACACTGCCTGATTTCGGTAGTTTTGTGCATAACCGCAAACATGCGCTGATTGCCGCAGGCGTGACGTTTCTGGTTGCCTACCCTCTGCTCTACTGGGCGGGTGCAACGCCGAGCGCCATTAGTGGTCAGGGATCTTTACTGGGTGCGATGGCGGTATTCGGTGCGGTTCTGCCCGCGGCGCTGTTGTTGATTTTCGCCTGCGTCACCGGTAACGCGGGCAATATGTTCCAGGGCACGCTGGTGGTTTCCACACTGCTTACCCGCTTTCCCAAATGGCAGATTACCGTGGCGCTGGGTATCCTTTCCGCCATCGTAGGCAGTCTGGATATTATGGCGTGGTTTATTCCGTTTCTGCTGTTCCTGGGTATCGCCACGCCACCCGTTGCCGGAATTTATATCGCTGACTTTTTCCTTTATCGCCGTAATGGCTATCAAGAGTCAGTGTTAGCCCAGGAGTCACAGATTAAAGTGCTGACATTCGCAGCATGGATCATAGGTGCAGCGGTTGGCTTTATGACCGTAAAAGGCTTATTCACCCTGACAACAATCCCTTCGGTGGACTCCATTCTGGTGGCATGTATCGCGTATGCAATTCTCAGCCGGGTAAGTCAACGCAGCTAGTTCCTGGGTATACTAAAGCAATAATTACGGCTGAATCTGGAGAGATTCAGCCGCTTTACCACTGACCAGGGAGCCTTATGTTCATCTCTGACGAAACGCTTCGTGTTATTCATCTGGTCGCCAGACACCAGAGCATTACCACCGCAGCCGAGCAGTTAAATAAAGTACCTTCCGCCATCAGTTACACCATTAAGAAAGCAGAAGAGAGTCTGGGCGTTGAGCTGTTCATTCGTAAGGGACGCTATATTGAATTATCCCCGGCGGGGAGTTATTTCATCGAACATAGCAAAACTATTTTGGGCGATCTGGAGGCGTTAAAGCGCAACACAGTGTTGATTCACGATGGTATTGAACGTGAACTGACAATTGCTGTGAACAATATTATTCCTGGTGATTTGCTGGTGGCATTTATTCGTGATTTTGAACGGCAATTCACATCAACAACGCTGACGGTTGATCTTGAGGTATACAACGGCTGCTGGGATGCGCTGTACAGTAAGCGTGCCGATCTGGTCTACGGTGCTCCTCATGCAGTGCCAAGCAGTGAAGGCATCATTAGCGAACCGATCGGACAAATGGAATGGGATTTTGTCGTCAGCCCACTCCACCCACTGGCAGCGAAGCGGCATCCATTAGAAAACAGTGAATTGCGTCATTATCCGGCGGTTTGTATCCGCGATACCTCCGTTAACTTTCCCCCGATGCAAGCCTGGCTGTTGGAAGGACAAAAACCCATTTTTGTTCCTGACTTCGCTACGGCAATCGCCTTAATAGAACAAAACGTCGGTATTGGCTATATTCCACATCATCTGGCATTGCCATTATTAAACAGCGGTAAATTGCTTAAAAAGCCAATGCGCGAACATAAACACGCCACCAAGTTATTTCTTGCCGCTCGTTCCGATGGTATGGGCAAAGCCTGCCAGTGGTGCATAGAATATTTAAGAAATCCGCAATTAATTTTCTGCTCCTGAAAAGTCCCTTAATACCTGACACACATAACAAAATAGCTTCCAGTGTGGTGGCGTCATAACCACAATGGGCTTTTGATTGTAATACCCGAACTGCATGGATTGCTGATGACTACCGGGTTTCTGGCCCACCTTCCTGCAGATCTCCTGTTATCTGATGATTATCCCGTGAGCTATTAATGAAACTCGTTAGTTTTACCCACAATAACGCCCATCGTTATGGGATCCTCCAGGATAGCGGCGTGACGGATTTAACGCTGCATTTTCCACAATACCCAACCTTACGGTCATTTCTGGAAGTACTGGAAAATATTCCTCCTTCGACCCTGGCCACACTGGAAATCAACTATCCGCTGGACGACATCACCTTTTTACCGCTGATACCCGATCCGCAAAAAATTCTTTGTGTTGGGATGAACTATCAGGAGAAGCGTCTGGAGTTTGATGAAGAAGATCCGGCACCGACGTTGTTTGTGCGTTTCCCTGATTCGCAATGTGGACATATGGGAAACATCATCAAACCCGCAGCCAGTCAGGAATTTGACTATGAAGGTGAGCTGGCACTGGTGATTGGAAAAGGTGCGCGCAATATTTCAGCAGACAATGCACTGCAACATATTGCGGGATATAGCTGCTATATGGATGGCTCTGCCCGTGACTGGCAACACGCCTGGTTTACCGCCGGGAAAAACTGGCCCTCAACCGGGGGATTCGGTCCGTGGTTGGTAACGCGTGACGAAATTAAAGATCCCAATACGCTTTGTATCAAAACGCGTCTTAATGGCGTGGAAGTTCAAAACGAAAACACGCTCAATATGATACACAGCGTTCCAGAGCTGATTGCCTATATCAGCACCTTTTGCCAGTTATTCCCCGGCGACGTGATTTTAACGGGTTCTCCTGGCGGGGTTGGGAAGAAACGCACGCCACCGTTATTTTTAAAAGATGGCGATACCATTGAAGTGGAAATCGAATAGATCGGTTGTTTATATAACCGGATTATTGATGAGATTCCTGAAAATATCGCCGTTTGATCAATCACGGAGGCTTTCGCCTCCGTTCTTATTATCATCCCCGACGCAAATTCTGCGCCGCCTGCACCATGTTCGCCAGCGCGGCGCGGGTTTCTGGCCAGCCGCGCGTTTTCAGACCACAGTCCGGGTTAACCCACAGACGCTCTGCCGGAATGCGTTTTGCCGCTTTCTTCAGCAGGGACTCAATCCATTCCACGCTCGGTACGTTTGGCGAGTGAATGTCATAGACGCCTGGACCAATTTCATTTGGATAATCAAACTCTTCAAACGACTCCAGCAACTCCATGTCGGAACGCGAGGTTTCGATTGTGATGACGTCAGCATCCAGCGCCGCAATCGAATCCATGATGTCGTTGAACTCGCAGTAACACATGTGAGTGTGGATTTGCGTGTCATCTTTCGCTACGGCAGCGTTGATACGGAAAGCCTCCACGCCCCACTGAAGATAGGCATCCCAGTCGCTGCGACGCAGTGGTAAACCTTCGCGCAATGCCGGTTCATCAATCTGGATGATGCCAATTCCAGCCGCTTCCAGATCGGCCACTTCATCACGAAGCGCCAGCGCAATTTGTTTGGCGATGGTTTCACGGCTGACATCTTCACGCGGGAACGACCAGCAGAGAATGGTCACCGGACCAGTCAGCATCCCTTTCACCGGTTTGTCGGTCAGCGATTGCGCATACTTCGCCCACTCCACAGTAATCGGTGCCGGGCGGCTAACGTCACCAATAACAATCGGTGGCTTCACGCAACGGGAACCGTAACTCTGTACCCAACCGTTTTGCGTAAAGACAAACCCGTCGAGGTGCTCGCCAAAGTATTCCACCATGTCATTACGCTCGGCCTCACCATGCACCAGCACATCCAGACCCAGACGTTCCTGCTCAACAATGGCCTGCTTGATATGTTCTGCAATGCCCGTACGATAGTTGTTGGCGTCGAGATTACCCTTTTTGAAATCCAGACGCAGGGTACGGATTTCTGTGGTTTGCGGGAAAGAGCCAATCGTGGTGGTCGGCCACGCGGGCAGTTTAAAACGCGCACGCTGGGCTTCAGCACGCACTTCATAGACATTCGCACGCTGACTGTCCTGGGCGGTGATCGCCGCCAGACGCTTTTCTACCGCCGGATTATGGACGCGGGTTGAGTGACGACGCGCCTGAATCGGTGCACTCCACTCTGCCAGAGCTGCCGTGTCACCACTGTTCAGCGCATCGCGCAGCAATGCCAGTTCATGGCATTTTTGCAGGGCGAAGGCAAACCAGCTTTTCACTTCTGCATCAAGACGCGTTTCCACGCTCAGGTCGATAGGGCTGTGCAGCAATGAGCAGGAAGATGCCACCCACAAATCACGTTTGCCGACAATGTCCTTAATTTGCGCATATTTCTCGGTAAGATCGGCGCGCCAGACGTTACGACCATTGATAAGACCAGCAGATAGCAGCCAGTCAGAAGGCAGACGCTTGTGCAGTTCAGCAACGTCATCTTTACCATGTACGAGATCGACATGCAGACCCTGAACAGGCAGCGCAGTAATGGTGTCGAGGTTTGGCGTTACGCCTTCAAAATAGGTAGTCAGCAGCAGTTTCACCTGGCCCTGGAGCGCGTCGTAAGCGGGTTTATAGGCGTCCAGCCACGCCTGCGGCAGTTCCAGCACCAGCGCGGGTTCGTCGATCTGTACCCACTCAATGCCGCGTTTTGCCAGTTCTGCCAACACTTGCTGATAAACCGGCAGAATGTCGTTTAGCAGGCTCAGGCGATCAAACTGTTCACCTTTCACTTTACCCAGCCACAGGTAGGTAACCGGTCCCAGCAGCACGGGCTTGACCTTGTGGCCCAGCGCCAGCGCCTCGTCCACTTCCTCCAGCAGCTGCGTCCAGGTCAGTTTGAACTGCTGGCCTTTAACGAACTCCGGCACCATGTAGTGATAGTTGGTGTTAAACCATTTGGTCATTTCCGCTGCCGCCGCAGGTTCGCCAGTCGGTGCACGTCCACGACCAATACGGAACAGAGTGTCGATATCTACCGAACCATCTTTGTTCTGGTGACGCGCCGGAACGTTACCCAGCAGCAGGCTGGTGGTCAGTACATGATCGTACCAGGCAAAATCGCCCACCGGCAGCAGGTCGATACCCGCTTGCTTTTGTTGATCCCAGTGACGAGCACGCAGTTCACGCCCTACTGCCAGCAGTTCTTCACGCGTGGTGTTCCCGGCCCAATAACTCTCTTGCGCTTTTTTCAGCTCGCGACGCAGGCCAACGCGAGGGAAACCGAGGGTGTGATTAAGAATTGTCATTATATGCCCCTTATGGAATTTTTAGTATTTAGCCGTCCAGATGTTTACACATCCATAATTGGCGGTTACTGTATATTCCTCAAGCGCAAATTATTCATGCCGAAGTGAAGGACTTTCATGATCGAAGTAAAACACCTGAAAACGCTACAAGCGTTGCGGAACTGCGGCTCACTCGCAGCCGCTGCGGCGACGTTGCATCAAACGCAATCCGCCCTGTCTCACCAGTTTAGCGATCTGGAACAACGCCTTGGCTTCCGGCTATTTGTGCGTAAAAGCCAGCCGCTTCGGTTTACACCGCAGGGAGAAATCCTGTTGCAACTGGCGAATCAGGTGCTGCCGCAAATCAGCCAGGCACTGCAAGCCTGCAATGAACCGCAGCAGACGCGCCTGCGCATTGCCATTGAGTGCCATAGCTGTATTCAGTGGCTGACGCCCGCGTTAGAAAATTTCCATAAGAACTGGCCGCAGGTGGAGATGGATTTTAAATCGGGCGTGACGTTTGACCCGCAGCCCGCGTTGCAGCAGGGTGAGCTGGATCTGGTGATGACCTCCGATATTCTGCCGCGCAGTGGCCTGCATTATTCGCCGATGTTCGATTATGAAGTGCGTCTGGTGTTAGCGCCTGACCATCCACTGGCGGCGAAAACGCGAATCACGCCGGAAGACCTCGCCAGCGAAACGCTGTTGATTTATCCGGTGCAGCGTAGCCGACTGGATGTCTGGCGGCATTTTCTTCAGCCCGCAGGCGTTAGCCCGTCACTGAAAAGCGTCGATAACACCTTGTTGTTGATTCAGATGGTTGCCGCGCGGATGGGCATCGCTGCGCTACCGCATTGGGTGGTGGAGAGTTTTGAGCGCCAGGGTCTGGTCGTAACCAAAACCCTGGGCGAAGGATTGTGGAGCCGACTGTACGCCGCCGTGCGCGATGGCGAGCAGCGTCAGCCGATTACAGAAGCGTTTATTCGCTCAGCGCGCAATCACGCCTGCGATCATCTGCCGTTTGTGAAGAGCGCGGAGCGACCCACTTACGATGCACCCACAGTGAGGCCAGGATCACCAGCGCGCCTGTAATAAACGTTGGCCAGTGCGGCTGTTGGTGCCAGATAGCCAGGTTAACCAGCAGCCCTGCCGGAACGTGCATATTATTCATAATGCCCAGCGTTCCGGCGTCCACCTGCGTCGCGCCGTAGTTCCACATAAAGTAGCCAATTCCGGAGGCCACCACGCCAAGAAACACCAGAATGCCCCATTGCAGCGTGGTTTGCGGCATTTTCTGCGCATTTCCCAGCAAAAACCATGCAATCACTGCCACCAGAAACGCGCCAAGATAGAACCACGCAAAGGCGTTATGCTGTGGCATCGGACGAGTTTCCATCAGGCGTTTGTAACCCACCATGCCGATGGCAAAAGTGATATTGGAGAGTTGTACCAGTAACAGGCCGGTCCAGAAGTGGTCGGTGACCTGATCATAGCGAATAATTCCGGCACCAATCACCGCCAACAAGGCGCTAAAAGCATAGCCCCAGCGCAGACGGCGCTTACTCATGATGTCATAAATCAGCGTGATGTAGAGCGGAGTCAGTACGGTGAACAGCAACAGCTCGGAGACCGTCAGGTAGAGATAGGCGCGAAAACTCAGCATATACATCACGCCAAGCTGCATCGCGCCCACCAGCATATACAGGCCAACCGTTTTCAGGCTATTGCCACGGGTACGCAGAAACGGCAGAAACACGAGTGCCGCCAGGCCAACGCGCACCAGCACTGCAAAATAGCTATCGACGTGCCCCGCAAGGTACTCGCCATAAAAGCTAAAGGAGAAGGCCCACAGAATCGTGGTGATGATAAGTAGCGCCACAATGGAAAACTCTTTGATTAACGAGTATCCATTGTAGCGAAGTATCAGGTTGACAACTGACCAAATAAAGAACGATTACGATAAATAGAGTTTACGCAGATAATGCGGCACCGCGTCTTCGGCATTAGTACCAATCACTTCCAGCTCCGGATGCAGATCTTTCAGACGCTGGTGCGCACTGCCCATAATGCAGCCTTTACCTGCCATCGACAGCATTTCGGCGTCGTTCATCCCGTCACCAAAGGCAATACAATCTTTCAGACTGTAGCCCAGTTTCTTCGCCACCGCTTCCAGGGCATGGCCTTTTGAAACGCCGCCCGCCATCACTTCCAGACAAGTTAGGGTAGAGAAGCTGACGTTGACGCGATCGCCCCAACGAGCGTTGATTGCCTGCTCCAGCGGCAGCAGTTGTTCATGAGAATCACAGGTGAAGAACACTTTGCTGACGCCTTCCGGCTCCAGTAATCCTGGCTCATACAGCGCATATTTGAACACCGCCTCTTTAAAAAAGCGCATCTCTTCCGGGCGGTGGCGATTCATAAACCATTCGTCGTCGCGATAAACGTTAGTAATGATGTCCGGGTTGTCGTTGACCACGCCAAACAGGTCGCTGGCAATGTCGCGATCCAGGTTATGAGCAAAAATCAGATTGCCATCCAGATCGTGAACGCGCGCGCCATTGGAGGTAATCATGTAAGACTTAATCTCCAGATTATCGCGAATTTGCCCCACATCAACGTGGTGACGACCGGTCGCAAACACAAAGTTGATGCCGCGCGCGGTGAGCAGCTTCAGAGTTTCTTTGGCGTAAGGGGATAACGTATGGTCGGGAGAAAGTAACGTGCCATCTAAATCAGACGCAACAACCTGGTACATAAGAAATTTAAACCTCTGTAGAGCGGTTTCCGCTGGGTGAGTTATGCCTGTTGAAAAAATCAACAATGGCGTGGAGCGCGACTGAGCGCATTGCGTCCTTTTCAAAAAGGATCTCATGGTACGCACCTTTAATTACCAGCGGTCGTCCTCCTTCGACAGGATGGCCCGCAGCGGTGCGGAGTTCACAAAAACGGTCGTGCATGCGGTTATCCACCACGCGTTCCTCTTCAGCCTGCAAGAGAAGCGTTGGCGTGGCGTCATCACCCGCTCCGGCTAACACCTGTTCGCCAGCCAGAATACTTTCGCGTACCCAATGGTAGGTCGGCCCACCGACGCGAATCGTTGGGTCATCAGCATAGAAGCGTAAGTTACGTCGATATCGCTGTCTGCTGTGGGTCAGTACGTTGATAGCAAACGGCAACGCGCGCCAGCGCCCGGTGCCTATTGCATAGCCATCACGGAAACGTGGATGCGCTTCGGCCCAGTTAAGGATCTGCCGCGCCATAAATGACGGCATACGAATCACGATCCCAAACATTGGCGCAGTTAGCGCAATGGCGTCACATACACCTGGATGGCGTTGCAGAAATAACGTGGAGATCGCACCGCCCATCGAATGTGCCAGTATATAGCGCTTACGCCACGGACCGGGCTGGACCTCCTGTTGCCAGAATGCCGCCAGATCATCAACATAATCATTAAAGCGATTAACATGCCCAAGATGCGGATCGGCTAACAGGCGACCGGAACGTCCCTGCCCGCGATGGTCGATGATTAAGACATCAAACCCCAAATGGAACAGGTCGTAGGCCAGTTCCGCATATTTTACGTAGCTCTCAATACGCCCCGGGCAGATGACTATCACCCGGTCATGGTGCTGTGCGCGAAAACGGACAAAGCGCACCGGAATGTCATCCACACCAGTAAACTCTGCTTCATCACGCTGACGCCAAAAGTCTGTCAGCGGTCCCATGGTAAAAGCAGCAAACGCGTTTTCTCTTGTTTCCCAGTCTTTTTGCTGCTGAAACATCGGGTAATCTGCCTCTTAAACCACGTAAAATCGTTTTTTTAAGCGTGCCTGACACAACGCTTCGACAGTAGCGTATTGTGGCACAAAAATAGACACACCGGGAGTTCATCATGACCTTAGAATGGTGGTTTGCCTACCTGCTGACATCGATCATTTTAAGCCTGTCGCCAGGCTCTGGTGCAATCAACACCATGACCACCTCGCTCAACCACGGTTATCGTGGTGCGATGGCGTCTATTGCTGGGCTTCAGACCGGACTGGCGATTCATATTGTGCTGGTTGGTGTGGGGTTGGGTACGCTATTCTCCCGCTCAGTGATTGCGTTTGAAGTGTTGAAGTGGGCAGGAGCAGCTTATTTGATTTGGCTGGGTATCCAGCAGTGGCGTGCTGCTGGCGCAATTGATCTTAAATCGCTGGCCTCTACTCAATCGCGCCGACATTTGTTCCAGCGCGCAGTTTTTGTGAATCTCACCAATCCCAAAAGTATTGTGTTTCTGGCGGCGTTATTTCCGCAATTCATCATGCCGCAACAGCCACAACTGATGCAGTATATCGTGCTCGGCGTCACCACTATTGTGGTCGATATTATTGTGATGATCGGTTACGCCACCCTCGCCCAACGGATCGCATTATGGATAAAAGGGCCAAAACAGATGAAGGCATTGAATAAGATTTTTGGCTCGCTGTTTATGCTGGTAGGAGCGTTGTTGGCATCGGCGAGGCATGCGTGAAAAATAATGTCGGATGCGGCGTAAACGCCTTATCCGACTTACTCTGATGACGCGTCTGGCATCAACGCGAAATAATCAAATGAATACCAAATCCGGCAAATAACGCCCCGGCAAAACCATCAATCCACTTCGCCAGACGTTGATAACCACGGCGCATTTGCGGCAGGGCAAACAGGCTGGCAACGACGGTAAACCACGCCAGTGTTTCGATAATAATCAACGCGAAAATGCCCCAGCGCTCAGTAGTGCCGACGTTATCGCCGACAAACAGCGAGAATACCGAACCAAAGTAGATAATCGCTTTCGGATTGGCGAGATTGGTCAGTAAGCCTTTCAGGAAACTGCGCCCGCTTTTTGCCAGTTCTACCTGTGGCGCAGGCGCAGAAACGACCTCTTTTTTCAGTGCGCTACGCAGCATCTGATAACCCATCCAGCAGAGATACAGGCCACCGCCCACCATAATCAGCGTATGCAGCCAGGCCATTTTTTCGATAATCAAATGCAGGCCAAGCAACGCGATCCCTGCCCAGACCATTACGCCGCAGGTAATGCCCAGCACGCCCATCATCGCTTCTTTGCGCGAACGGCTAACGGCAGTCTGGGAGACAAAAAAGAAATCGGGACCGGGGCTCATAAGCGCCACGATATGAACCATGGCGACGGTGAGGAATAACATCAACATACAATTGACTCGCGGGGAAATCGTTTACGGAGTCTTCATCCTGGCACTTTTTTATGCTGCTGACTACTCTTCGTCATCGCCATCGACATGCGCACGGATAAGTGCCATAAACGGTTTGCCAAAGCGTTCCAGCTTGCGCATCCCAACGCCGTTAACGCTGAGCATTTCGCTGGCGGTGATTGGCATCTGTTCCGCCATCTCAATCAAGGTCGCATCGTTAAACACCACATACGGCGGGACATTACTTTCATCGGCAATCGATTTACGCAGTTTGCGTAATTTAGCGAACAGTTTACGATCGTAATTGCCGCCGAACGATTTCTGCATCGCCTTCGGTTTAAGCGCCACAATACGCGGCACGGCAAGTTGTAAAGAGGATTCGCCGCGCAACACCGGGCGTGCGGCTTCTGTCAGTTGTAATGCCGAATGCTGGGCGATATTTTGCGTCACAAGGCCGAGATGAATCAGCTGGCGGATCACGCTGACCCAATGTTCATGGCTTTTATCACGGCCCATGCCATAGACTTTCAGTTTGTCATGACCATAGTCGCGGATACGCTGATTATTAGCACCGCGAATCACTTCCACCACATAACCCATACCAAAACGCTGATTCACCCGACCAATGGTGGAAAGGGCAATCTGTGCATCGGTTGAACCATCGTACTGTTTCGGCGGATCGAGGCAGATATCGCAGTTCCCGCACGGCTCCTGCCGCCCTTCGCCAAAATAGTTCAGCAGCACCAGACGACGGCAAGTTTGCGCTTCGGCAAACGCGCCCATCGCATTGAGTTTATGACGTTCGATATCCTGCAACTGCCCCTGCGGCTTCTCTTCCAGGCAACGGCGCAGCCACGCCATATCCGCTGGATCGTAAAACAGCATTGCTTCCGCGGGCAGGCCATCACGCCCGGCGCGTCCGGTTTCCTGATAATAGGATTCGATATTGCGCGGAATATCAAAGTGAACCACGAAGCGGACGTTAGGCTTGTTGATGCCCATGCCGAACGCTACCGTCGCCACCACAATTTGCAGGTCATCGCGCTGGAATTTTTCCTGCACGTCCGCACGGACATCGTTTTCAAGCCCGGCGTGATAAGCCGCTGCGCTGATACCCTTGCTTTGCAGACGCGCGGCGGTGTCTTCTACTTTCGCACGACTATTACAGTAAATAATCCCCGACTTACCGCGTTGTTCCTGCACGTAGCGCATCAGCTGATCGAGCGGTTTGAATTTCTCCATCAGCATGTAGCGAATGTTCGGGCGATCAAAACTGCTGATTTGAATCAGCGGATCGTTCAGCCCCAGCAGGCGCACGATATCCTGCCGCGTGGTGTCGTCGGCGGTGGCGGTTAGCGCCATAAACGGCAGAGTAGGAAAACGCTGACGCAGCTGACCGAGGGCAGCGTATTCCGGGCGGAAATCGTGCCCCCATTGGGAGATACAGTGCGCTTCATCAACGGCTAATAACACTGGATTCCAGTGCGCCAGATGCTCAAGGAAGTTATCCAGCATCAGGCGTTCCGGCGCGATATACAGCAGGCGGATTTGCCCGGTGCGGCAGCCTGTCATTACTTCAAGCTGCTGCTCGCGGGTTTGCGTCGAGTTAAGGCACGCCGCCGCCACGCCGTTGGCCTGTAGCTGATCCACCTGATCTTTCATCAACGAAATCAGTGGTGAAACAACCACGGTAAGACCGTTTAGCAGTAAGGCAGGAATTTGATAGCAAAGGGATTTTCCGCCACCAGTGGGCATGACGACCAGGCAATCGCGACCGGAAAGTACGGTGTCGATAATCTCTTCCTGGCCGGGGCGAAACTGTTGGTAGCCAAAGGTTTCTTGTAAAACCTGTTTAGCCCCGGACTCCAGATTCAACACTTCCGCCTGCGCCACATTAACCCCGATTGCCTGAAATAAAAACAGGCGCTATTTTCAGCGCCTGCGCGAGAAACTGCAATGCTTTTAGTCTCTGAGAGGGTAATCCTGGATGCTGGATTCCAGTTTTGCCTTTCAATCAACTCACATTAGAACAAGTCGTTCAGCATAACCCCCACACCCACACGGGTCTGGTTAAAGTTATAGTCGATGAGCGATTCGCCATAACCGCTGTAAACCTGGGTATAAAGGCGCACATGCCTGGTGATCGGGTAACTTAAGCCTAACTCCGCACCACCGTAACCGGTGTTCCAGTTGTACTGTCCTTTCGCACTCAGCACCGCATCACCCAGGTGATAGCCGATTTTAAGCTGGTAGTAACCCATATATTTGGTGATATCTGGGTTATCGTCAGTATTCCCCACCACATACCACGGCTTCACCTCTACCAGCCAGTTACCGTTTTCTGCCATCAGACGGGTATAAAGGCGGTTCCAGCTGCGGGAAGTCGGGTCTGAACGCCCGTTAGAGTCGTGGTTATAACCCATCTCCACATCGCGCAGCGTCCAGCCAGCAAAGCGGTAATCTGTGGCAAAACCAAGGAACAATTGCGGTTCGTAGTTGGTTTCACGAAACGGTGAAGACTCTTCGCTATTGGACAGTTGCCACCAGGATTTTTGCGTGTAAGAAGCTCCCAACACCGAATTTGGCCCCAATATTCCGCGCCACAGCGGAAATGCCAGGCTCAACTGGAATTTCACTTCATCCTTACGCGCGTTTTCCGCCCAGTCATAACTGGCGATCGCTTCTTTGTTCAGATCGCTGGTTTGGGTGTAGATGAGGTAGTTGGTGTCATAAGGATAGAGCGTGAAAGGATTGTCATGCTCCTGCAGCATATTCGCAATAATACTGCCACGCACCGCAGGCGCGTCATGCACCTCTTTTACCGTTGCCTCTTGCGCATACACTGCCATTGGCAACATAAACACCGGCAACAACCAGCCCTGCAGAGTCCGCATCGGTCGTGTTCTCCGTAACGAATTATTGATTAGATGAATATTTTTCTGCGGGCTATTTTACATACTTAACTCCTTTGCCGTTAGTTATCCCTTCCTAAAGTAGAAACCAACAAAAAAGAAGCATAAAATCAACATTTCATTAACTAATGAAGTGTAAGGATGATATGTCTGCCGTACTGACCGCTGAACAAGCCCTGAAATTAGTGGGTGAGATGTTTGTTTATCACATGCCATTTAACCGCGCATTGGGGATGGAACTGGAGCGTTACGAAAAAGAGTTCGCACAGCTGGCCTTTAAAAATCAGCCAATGATGGTGGGTAACTGGGCGCAAAGCATTTTGCACGGCGGGGTCATTGCGTCGGCGCTGGATGTCGCCGCAGGTCTGGTGTGCGTGGGAAGTACCTTAACCCGCCACGAAACCATCAGTGAAGATGAACTGCGCCAGCGGCTATCGCGGATGGGGACCATTGATCTTCGCGTCGATTATCTGCGCCCAGGCAGGGGTGAGCGTTTTACTGCTACCAGTAGTCTGTTGCGTGCGGGCAATAAAGTCGCCGTCGCCCGCGTTGAATTACACAATGAAGAACAGCTTTATATAGCCAGTGCCACCGCCACCTATATGGTAGGTTGATAACGTAAAAGCAGGTAAACTGCTTTTACCAATAAAAAATGAGTTTTGCCAATGGACACCAAACAAACGCGGCAGGGCGTATTACTCGCTCTTGCCGCTTATTTTATTTGGGGTATTGCGCCAGCGTACTTCAAGCTGATTTACTACGTGCCCGCCGATGAGATCCTGACGCATCGCGTGATCTGGTCGTTTTTCTTTATGGTGGTGCTGATGAGCATTTGCCGCCAGTGGTCCTATTTAAAAACGCTGATTCAGACACCAAAGAAAATCTTCATGCTGGCAGTCTCTGCCGTGCTGATTGGTGGCAACTGGCTACTGTTTATCTGGGCGGTGAACAATCACCATATGCTGGAAGCGAGTCTTGGTTACTTTATTAACCCGCTGGTGAACATTGTGCTGGGGATGATTTTCCTCGGCGAGCGATTCCGCCGGATGCAATGGCTGGCGGTGATTCTGGCGATATGTGGTGTATTGGTCCAGCTCTGGACTTTTGGTTCGCTGCCAATCATCGCGCTGGGGCTGGCGTTTAGTTTTGCCTTCTACGGCCTGGTACGCAAGAAGATTGCTGTTGAAGCGCAAACCGGCATGTTAATCGAAACTATGTGGTTGCTGCCCGTGGCGGCGATTTATCTGTTTGCTATTGCCGACAGCTCAACCAGCCATATGGGGCAAAATCCGATGTCGCTGAATTTACTGCTGATCGCCGCCGGTATTGTCACTACCGTACCGCTGTTGTGTTTTACTGCGGCTGCGACACGCCTGCGTCTCTCAACGTTAGGCTTTTTTCAGTATATTGGCCCGACGCTGATGTTCCTGCTGGCTGTGACGTTTTATGGTGAAAAACCGGGTGCCGATAAGATGGTGACCTTCGCCTTTATTTGGGTGGCGCTGGCAATTTTTGTGATGGATGCGATTTATACGCAGCGTAGAACGTCCAAATAAATATATTCTGAAAAAATATGCCGACTCTTGCATGAGAGTGGGCATATTGCCATGCTGACAGGAGACTCACACAAGGAAAGGCAGAATTTCCAGACGTCGTTGTATATTTTCATTTGCTTTAATAAATTTCATTTTTGGTAAATTCAGCATTATGTTATTAGCGATGAGCAAGACCAATCATTAACCAAGTTCTCTTCAGAATGTAATGAAAAATGTGAAGTGCATTTCTTTTTTAAATTTTTTTTACCCTATTATTTCTTATCAAATTAACATTTCCCTTAATTATAAGAAAGGAGAATATAAATGAACAACATATTAGGCTCATCAATTAATATGCCCTGTACACTTTTCGAAACTATTACTTTATTCGATGATTTTTCTGCTGATGATATGCAGTATGGGGATATGGAAGAACAAGATTTTCTCTCACTCGGCTTAAGCGACATCTCTGCAAAAGTTGATCCTTACCGCCTCATTAAATACCATTTTCCTGGGCCGAATTCTACTTATGGTGCTTTTAGTGTTCCAACTTCTGGAACAAAAATATCACAAAGTGAATGTATTGATATTTTATTTGCAGAAATGAAAGATCTGGCAAAAATGTTTTCCTTTTTTGGACAATACAAAACACTCACCCAGGATCTGATTGATCATTTTAGATATGGAAATGGCAACAGTTTCCATAGCCAGGAATTGAACTTATCTTTTCATGAACGAATAAACAAATATGATTATAATAGCCCAATACGTGTAATCAAAGAATGTATCGAAAATGATATTTCTTCAACACCTACGATAGGATACCGGCCTCTTCTCCTACAAAAGATTAAGACCGAATTACTTTCATCAAGACTAAATAAATTCAATGATTTTAAAGATAATTTTAATGGCCTGGGAATCAGCATTCATGATATCTCAGCTCAAAAAATATCTCTTTTAAATTTTCAAAAATATCCTATGGGCTGGAGCGCTACCATTCATTTCATAGCACAAGACCACTTTGGTTTGGATGTGACTGATATAAAAAACAAGATTTACAACAAGTATAGATTTTTTCGCATATGGTTCTTTTTACAACGGCATAAAGACTTTGCTTTCAAACCTTTTTTCACCAATTTTAACACTATCGAAAGAATCGAAAATTATCTATGAAAAGCAATCTCCAGAAAATTATATTATATTTATTTCTTCTATGCTGCATCTATAATTTATGGACATTGCGTCCTGTACAGATTTTGTATACATACTCTGATGCTGGCAATTCAGTCTTTCTGGTCGTTGATCATCTGCCATGGACTGATAGCGATAAAATAAATTGGTATCTGAAGCATCAGGATGAAATTAAAAGTCAAAATCCCCTACCAGAAGGTAGTTGGCATACCTGGTATGTTATTGATATCGGTAATGGCTTCACTGACTATAAAAAATATATCGAAGGGCCGTATGAAGATCTCTACTGTTTCCCGACGATTAAGAGCAATGATAATTGCATCGTAAAAAAATATTTAATGGTTATTAATGAATATCCTTACCGTAATACTCATTTTTTTATTGCTGATAACAATGAGTATCAACTAACCCAGGAAAATAAGATAGAGCGAGTGTTCAACCCGCATGACTTTGAAAAAGACAATTTTCAGCAATAAGCCGGATAAAGAACAATCTTTACCCGGCATTTATATTACAACCAGTTCTTCCGCTTAAAGTACAAATACGGTGCCAGGCCCGCGAGGATCATAAAGATAATCGCGCCTGGGTAGCCGAAGCTCCACTTCAGTTCCGGCATAAACTCAAAGTTCATCCCGTAGCTGGAAGCGACCAGCGTCGGTGGCAGGAACACCACGGATACCACCGAGAAGATTTTGATGATGCGGTTCTGCTCGATATTGATAAAGCCCATCGCCGCCTGCATCAGGAAGTTCACCTTCTGGAACAGGGATTCGTTATGCGGCAGCAGGGATTCGATATCTCGCAGGATTTCACGCGCCTGTTCCAGTTGTCCACCCGGTAAGCGTGCTTTACGTACCAGGAAGTTGAGCGCGCGCTGGGTATCCATCAGACACAGGCGAACTTTCCAGCCGATATCTTCCAGTTCCGCCAGCGTGGAGAGCGCCTCGTCGTACTCATCGCCCTGATGCCCTTCCATAATTACCCGGCTCAACTGCTCCAGGTCGCTGTAGATATTTTCAATTTCATCTGCCAACTGTTCGATTTTGGTTTCGAACAGATCCAGCAGCAGCTCGTAGGCGTTACCGTCCACCATTGACTGGCTACGGGCGCGCATACGATACAGACGAAAAGCGGGCAGTTCACGCTCACGCAGAGTAAACAGACGACCATCACGGATGGTAAATGCCACAGTGGAGTTACCGGCGTGATCTTCCGCATCTTCAAAGAAGAAGAAGGAGTGAATATGCAGGCCGTCATCGTCTTCAAAGAAACGTGCCGATGCTTCGATGTCTTCCAGTTCCGGGCGGGTTGCCAGGCTCTGGCCAAGTTCAGATTGTACGCGCAGTCGCTCGTCGTCGTCCGGTTCGACAAGATCAATCCATACTGCATTTACAAGGGGTTGTGACTCTTCGACTTCCAGCCGGGTCAGTCGGTTATTTTCCAGTTGAAATGCGCTCAGCATGACCGGGACTCCCAATGCTTAAAATATCGGACAGTTCGGTGGGCACACAGAAACAAATTGGGTTTCAGACCATTAAACAGCCTGACTCAGCGCGACGGGAAAAATTGAGGTCGCTGACAACCGCTAAGGCTATCAGCAAAAAGGGATAGCCTTAGGAGTTGATCCTGGATGACAGGATAATGAGCCAGTATCTACTGGGTGTGTCCAAGGCGAATGTCCTCTTAGAGTGATCGTGCGCGCATGTTACGCCAGCAAAATTTTGCCGTCAACACGCAACAGAACACCACAGAACAATAGTTGAACTTCGCGCTTTTTGGTACTCGTCAAGGTCGCTAACAGGATAAAAAAATCCCACATCCAGGACCTATAATGGCGCATCGGCTACTCATTGGTAAAGGAATGATCACCTTGAATCTCAAACGGATTTTTCTCGCCCTCACCTTACTTCCCTTGTTTGCTGTTGCCGCTGATGATTGCGCACTATCAGATCCGACACTGACCGTACAGGCGTATACCGTTAATCCTCAAACAGAGCGGGTGAAAATGTACTGGCAAAAAGCCAATGGCGAAGCGTGGGAAACGTTACATGCGCTGCTGACGGATATTAATAGCCAGGGTCAGGTGCAAATGGCGATGAACGGCAGCATATATGATGAAAGCTATGCGCCGCTCGGTTTGTACATCGAAAACGGTCAGCAGAAGGTGGCGTTAAATCTCGCTTCAGGTGAAGGGCATTTCTTTATCCGTCCTGGCGGTGTGTTTTATGTCGCGGGAGATAAAGTCGGCATCGTTCGTCTGGATGCCTTTAAAACCAGTAAAGAGATTCAGTTCGCGGTGCAGTCAGGGCCAATGTTGATGGAAAACGGCGTCATTAATCCGCGTATTCATCCCAACGTCGCCTCACGCAAAATTCGTAACGGTGTTGGGATTAATAAACAAGGGAACGCCGTGTTTTTGTTGAGCCAGCAGGTGACAAATTTTTATGATTTTGCCTGTTATGCCAAAACGAAACTGAACGTTGAGCAACTGCTTTATCTTGATGGCACGATTTCACATATGTATGTGAAAGGCGGGGCAATCCCGTGGCAACGCTATCCTTTTGTTACCATGATTTCCGTCGAGCAGAAAAGTTAAAACAACCGTTTTGTGTCACTGAATATGGTGCAGATGCCGGATGCGGCGTAAACGCCTTACCCGGCCTATATGACATTGCAATTTATTGAATCTACATGATTTTGTAGGCCGGATAAGGTGCGCAGCACCGCATCCGGCAACGTTATACCGTCTCCAGCCGGGCGTAAGCCGCCACCAGCCATTTAATACCCTGGCCCTGGAATGCCACCTGCAAACGACTATGTTCGCCGCTGCCTTCCATATTGACGATAGTCCCTTCACCAAACTTGGCGTGCCGTACGCGCTGGCCGAGTTTGTAACCGCTGTCGTTCTCAACCATCGGCGTACCCATCCGCTGATGGCTGACAGGACGGCTTACCGTAGCGCGCAGGCGCACCTCTTCCACACACTCTTCCGGCAACTCGCCAATAAAACGCGACGGGCGATGGTAAACCTCTTTGCCATACAGACGCCGGGTTTCCGCGTAGGTCAGCGTCAGTTTCTGCATCGCGCGGGTTACGCCAACGTAGGCCAGACGGCGTTCTTCTTCCAGACGCCCGCCTTCATCCAGCGACATCTGGCTTGGGAACATGCCCTCTTCCATACCGACAATAAACACCTGCGGGAATTCCAGACCTTTCGCCGAGTGTAGCGTCATCAGCTGTACCGCATCCTGCCAGGTATCCGCCTGCCCTTCACCTGCTTCCAGTGCCGCATGGGAGAGGAACGCCTGCAGCGGCATTAAATCTTCGTCTTCTTCGTTGTAGCTGAACTGGCGCGTTGCCGTCACCAGTTCCTCTAAGTTTTCGATACGCGTCTGGCCTTTTTCGCCCTTCTCTTGCTCGTACATGGTGCGCAGGCCGGAGTCTTTAATTACCCGATCAGTCTGTACATGCAGCGGCATATCGGCAGTTTCTTGCGCTAAGGCGTCGATCAGTTCCATAAACCGTTGCAAAGCGCTGGCAGCACGTCCGGCGAGGGCTTTTTCCTGCAACAGTTCACGACATGCCTGCCAGAGTGTTAACTGGCGATCGCGCGATGTCTGACGTACCACGTCCAGCGTCCGGTCACCAATACCCCGCGTTGGCGTATTCACCACGCGCTCAAAGGCCGCGTCGTCGTTACGGTTGGCAATCAGGCGCAGATACGAGAGCGCATCTTTGATTTCCTGGCGTTCGAAGAAGCGCATCCCGCCATAAATACGGTACGGCATACTGGCTTGTAATAACGCCTCTTCCAGTACACGCGACTGGGCATTGCTACGATAGAGAATGGCGCACTCGGCGAGCGCCCCGCCGTTGTCCTGCCAGGTCTTGATGCGGTTAACAACAAAACGCGCTTCGTCGAGTTCGTTAAAAGCGCAATAGAGGGAAATCGGCTCACCGTCCGCGCCATCGGTCCACAACTTTTTACCCAAACGCCCGTTGTTGTTTTCAATCAAGGCGTTCGCCGCGCTCAGGATATTGCTAGTGGAGCGGTAGTTTTGCTCCAGACGGATAGTTTCGGCACCGGGGAAATCATTGAGGAAACGCTGAATATTCTCCACCTGCGCCCCGCGCCAGCCGTAGATTGACTGGTCGTCATCGCCAACGATCATCACTTTGCCAGTATCGCCCGCCAGCAGGCGGATCCACGCATACTGAATGTTGTTGGTATCCTGGAATTCGTCCACCAGGATATTGGTAAAACGTTCGCGGTAGTGTTGCAGGATATGCGGCTTGTTAAGCCACAGTTCGTGGGCGCGTAGCAGTAGTTCAGCGAAGTCTACCAGGCCCGCGCGGTCGCACGCTTCCTGATACGCCTGGTACACCTTCTGCCAGGTCTGCTCCACCGGATTACCGTAGCTTTGAATATGATGCGGACGCAGCCCTTCATCTTTCTGGCTGTTGATGTACCACATTGCCTGGCGCGGCGGCCACTGCTTCTCGTCGAGGTTCATGGCTTTGATCAGACGCTTAAGCAGGCGCAGCTGGTCTTCGCTGTCGAGGATCTGGAAATCCTGCGGCAGGTTGGCGTCCATATGGTGCGCACGCAGCAGACGGTGTGCCAGCCCGTGGAAAGTGCCGACCCACATACCGCCCTGGCTGGTACCCATCAGTTGCCCGATACGATGGCGCATTTCCGCCGCCGCTTTGTTGGTAAATGTCACCGCCATAATCGAGTACGGCGAGCAGTTTTCCACGCTCATCAGCCAGGCGATACGATGCACCAGTACGCGCGTCTTACCACTGCCCGCGCCCGCCAGCACCAGAAGGTTGCTGCGTGGCGCGGCCACCGCTTCGCGCTGTTTGTCATTAAGGCTGTCGAGCAGGTAAGAAACGTCCATTGGCACCGCCGCGTAAAAATAGGTTGGGCGGAGAAGCGCAACGCCCTCCGCCAAAAAGCTGGGTATATATACAGATTTGCTGATTATATCAGCGAGGTCAGAGATGCCAACCGGGAAATTTCCAGATGCGGGAGTAAACGGCTGTCCCAGGTTTGCATCAGATCGCCATTTTCCGGTCTGATCCAACAGGCCTGCATTCCGCTTCGAATTGCCCCACCCACGTCAGTGGTGAGATCGTCCCCAACATGTAAGATCTCGCCGATCGGCACGTTGAGTTTTTCCGCCGCCAGGAAGTACATATCGCTGAACGGTTTCGAGCGCCCGTGCGGGCCAGCGCGCAGCACAAACTCAAAATAATCCCCCAAACCAAACAGCTCCGGCTGGGCGTTACCGTTGGTGATCGCCACCAGCGGCCATTTCTTCGCCAGCTGTTTTAAGGTGTCGTGGGTTTGCTGCGGAACATCGATCCGGCTGCGCCATTTGGCAAAGTTGATCATTGCCGCGTGTGCGCCTGCACTGGCTTCTTCGGCACTCAGCCCGGCGTCGAGCATCGCTTGTTCAATCGAACGAAAACGCCAGCGCGTCACGTCGTGATAAATCTCGGGTTCCGCTTCCCGTACCGCCTGGCGCAGGCGTTGCAGATCTTCATTCTGGAAGCTGCGCAGCGCTGGATGATAATTTTGCACAAAAGTCAGCGCCTCCCGCTCGGTGCGCAAAATCACCGGACGGTTATCGTAAAGGGTATCATCCAGGTCAAAGGTGAGCGCCGAGATGCGCCCCAAAGGCCGGTAAAAACGCATTATTTCCCCCGTTTGGCGCGTGGATGCGCCGCATCGTACACCGAGGCAAGGTGTTGAAAATCAAGATGAGTATAGATTTGCGTGGTGGAGAGGTTGGCATGACCCAGCAGCTCCTGCACACCACGAAGATCGCCGCTCGACTCCAGCATATGCGTGGCGAATGAGTGGCGTAATTTATGCGGGTGAACGTGATTATTCAGCCCTTGTTTTATGCCCCATTCGGCAAAACGTTTCTGCACATTACGCGCGGAGATGCGCTTGCCCAGTTTCGACAGGAAAAGCGCATCGTCTTCGCTTCCAAACAGGTCACGCAAATCAAGCCAGTGCTCAATCCACGCCACGGCGTTGCGACCAATCGGCAGGCGGCGCTCTTTGCTGCCTTTCCCCATCACCCACACTTCACCGGACTCCAGGTCGAGGTGTTTGATATCGAGCCCCACCAGTTCGGAAAGACGCAGACCCGCGCCGTACATCACTTCCAGCATTGCCCGATCGCGCACGGCGAGGGGATCGTTGATATCAATATCCAGCAGCCGATTTATATCATCGACGTCGATATTTTTCGGCAGATGACGCGGCGCTTTCGGTGCCGAAACACCTTTCGCCGGGTTGGCTTTAAGTTCGTTCTGGCTGACCAACCAGTCAAAAAAGCTACGTAGCGCAGAGAGGCGTAATGCGAGGCTTGCCGCGCCCAGCCCTTTACGGCGACTGCGTACAGCGAAATTGCGCACCATCGCCGCATCACATTGCTGCCAGCTTTGCAGGCCGTTTTCGCTGGCAAAATTGATGATCGCCTCAAGTTGGCGCTGGTAGTTAAGCAGGGTTATCGGGCTAAGCTGACGCTCCACGCTCAGATAACGTAGGTAGCGTTCTACATCGGTGTGTAAATCGGTCATACGCGTTCAATCCAACGCTCCAGAAGCTCCGGCAACATCAGCGCAATTTCATGAAGTAACTGCGTTCCCTGCCCTTGTTGATAGTGACTGGCATCGCGGCTGGTGAACAGCACGACACCCAAATCAGCATCGCTTCCCAGCATCGACATCGCCACCGATCCCACCGCTTTCGCTTCCGGTAGCACCACCAGCAGCTCCGGTCCGTTAAGCGGCCCAAGATAGTGCTGTTCCTGCCCCAGACGCTGAATACGCAGCGGTTCGAAAGACTGACGGCTTAATGCGAGATGAGTGTGGTTCGACGGCGCACCTAAGCGCCAGCGATCCGGAAACAGGCGCAGACTCGCACCTGCCAGGCCGAGATCGCGTGCCCAGCGGTGAAAACGCATCAGCATATCGTCGAGACTGCTGGCGGCGGTGAGACTACGCTGCAGGTAAAGTAAGCGATAGAACAAGCCTTCGTTGGCGATAGCCTGTTCCATCAACAGCGCCATGTTCTCTTCCAGAACATGAATATGATGACGTGCGCGGGCCATGTGCCACTCGACCAATGAAACGGTGCCGCGTACCGGATGCGGCACACGTATCGCTTCTACTGCGCGCGCATTGCGGATAAAAAACTCAGGATTTTTAATCAGATAATCGACAACCGCCCGGTCATCTAGCTCCGTGAGTGTTTCCTGTAGTTCTTCCCCTGGTTGCTTCATAGATGAATAAATCCGTCGTAGACATGTACCGCCGGCCCCGTCATATATAACGGGTGACCCGGACCTTTCCAGGCGATATCAAGACGACCGCCGGGGAGTTCCACGCGTACTTCTTCGGCCAGCAAACCTTGCTGAATCCCTACCGCCACCGCCGCACACGCGCCGCTGCCGCAGGCCTGGGTTTCTCCTGCCCCACGCTCATAAACGCGTAAACGAATATGCTCGCGCTTAACCACTTGCATAAAACCGATATTAGCGCGCTCCGGAAAACGTTCGTGGCTTTCCAGAACAGGACCAAGCGTTTCTACCGCCGCAGTATCGACATCATCAACCTGAATCACGCAGTGCGGATTTCCCATCGACACCACGCCGCATAAGATTGTCTGCTCGGCGGCGCGCATAATATAGGTCTTTTCCGCTTTGTTAGCGCGAAATGGCACGGCAGAAGGTTCGAAGTTGGGTTCGCCCATATTGACGCGCACCAGATCGTCATCGGTGACGGTCAGAACCATCCGCCCGTTGGCAGTGCTGACGCGGATATCGCGCTTATTGGTCAGCCCTTTCAGGCGCACAAAGCGGGCAAAGCAGCGCGCGCCGTTGCCGCACTGCGCCACTTCACTGCCATCAGCATTGAAAATGCGATAGTGAAAATCCAGTTCAGGATCATACGGCGGCTCAACCACCAGCAGTTGGTCAAACCCTACCCCCAGGTGCCGATCCGCCAGGCGACGAATCAGCTCCGGTGAAAAAAAGACATTCTGCGTTACCGCGTCGACGACCATAAAATCGTTGCCAAGGCCATGCATTTTCGAGAACTGCATCATTTACTCCAATCACGCGGGTACAGAAACTGACTTTTAGTAATTCACCTGGGATGGACCATCGCCAGTGGCGCGGTCGTTTTTATCCGGCACCGTGGATTGCGTTTGCGTCTCTACCGGTTTGGTCGGTGGCGGTGCGTTTTTATCTGCAGGCGGGAAATAGAGCGGACCTTTCAGACCGCAGCCCGTCAGGCTGAAGAGAGTAAGTAATACAGTGAGTGCCTTAAACACGTTTTTCATTATGGATTGCCTGTAAAGTTCATCGCTTTCTGCTTTCTATCATCGCAGGAGAAGACGTAAAAGCAAGCGTTTAGCGACTCTTTATGAAGTCTGAAAAATGAGGAATTGCTGCGAGTATAACGCTTACACGTGCGGATTTATGTTTTGCTGGTAGTTTCGTGATCGGCACCTCGCGCCAGGATGGCTTTATGCACTATCGCAATGTGGTTTGTTTGTTGTCTTTTTTAGTTCCGTCAGCGTGGGGATGCTCGCTCGGTGAACCTGATCATAATATTTACCAGAAACAGGGAAAAGGCGTGGTGTACCTGCGCCCTTATCAGAAAACAAATCTTTCTCTACCTGACGTGAATTACAAGAGTTTGCGTCGTTTACCTAATTTATTAATAGACGCAACAGCACTAGACGAATGGGATAAAGAACCTCCTCTGACCGATCTGACAACCGACTATCTCTATGAAGGCGCACAAGCCTGGTATCCTCATTATTCCTGGCATAGCGATGGTCGCTATATCCTCTACGCAGGTGAAGTTGTGCAAAACCCTCCCGGCACTCCTCCCGTCGATGTCGCCTCGTTCAAGGCATGGGGTGATTTTGCCGCAGATAAACACAGTCTCTATTTCGAAGGCAAGCGCACCGATGACAATGGCGGAGAAAATAGTTTAGATATCAAAACGCTGCATCAGGTGAAATTCCGTTTCCCCTGGAAACCTGACGTTCTGGGGCTGATATTACGTGACGCTAATTCCTTATATGTTGATGGACATCGCCTCGCTGACCCCGAGAGTTTTCGCGTGCTGGCGCAAAAGTCCTGGGATCAGCGAGGAAAGTTTTCCACCACGTTTAACCCCTGTGTGGCTATGCCATTTGGCCCCTGGGATACCCTGGCTCGTACACGGACCAAAATCCTGATCAACGGCGAACAGCTTGATGCCGACCCGGACACCTTTTCCGTCGTGCGCTGGATGCCCGGCTCACTCTTGACCTGGCGTGATAAAAACGGGCTACAGCGTAAAGTCCTCGACAAGGAAAATCTGGCGTGGGATGAAGATTTAACAAAGCACTGTCTGGATTTTTCTCTGCTGGAAAAGAAAGTGTTCTGGCGTAAAGGGCCTGCTTGTAAACAGGAAGAATTACCGGGGCTCGATCCTGAACAGTTCCACCCCATCAGTGATGCTGTCGCCCAGTATCAGGATTCGCTTTATACCATCATCGAAACAGAGTCTGGTGACCGCAAGCTGGAGATCGTAAAACTTGATGATCCCAATCTTATTATCAACAAACGTTTCAACGCCGGGAAACGCCATGGCTATTTACTTACGCGTGCCGAAGGGTGGCCAAACCATTCCGGTTTACACGTGTTTGAATCTGACGGACCGCTGATCTTACTGGATAACCACTCTCCGGATGAACGCGAAGCCCATCTTGATGACCATCCCTTTTTGCGCAGATGGTATGCCCGCGATAACCGCTACGTTTACAGCTTTGATGGCGCGCAGCTCTGGCGATACCGCACCGCGGATCCGAAACAAGTTCGCTTAATCTGGAAGGAACAACATTCGGGATATGGCTATGGCGTAAATTACAAAACGGGATATCTGGACGGAAAAATTACCGATGACGGCGAATTTATTCCTACCCCGCGCAATGAGGCGACAAAATGAAAGGTCAAATAATCACAGTTGCACTCATCCTGTTGGGGCACACATTTCTGACGCCTGCTGTACAGGCCATAGGGTTCGACTATTACAATGATCACGGTGTTATGTCTTACGGTAAAGGTTATGGGGAGAATGAGAAAATCATTGCCCAATTTCCGAAGATGAACAGAGCCGATTTGCGCCTTGTGACAAATATATCCGGGAAGCGGGAGTTAGTGGAAGGCTATATACCCACCGATGAAATAAGCATAAAAAATGAGGAATACCACTGGGTGACAGACGGCCGCGTTATTCTCTGGCGTGGCAAAATCGTTAGCAATCCACCGGGAACACCCACTGTCGATATTGCCAGCTTTCAGGCTATGGGCCGCTTCGCGGTCGATAAATATAGCCTCTATTTTGACGGACAGCGCACCGAAAGTAATAGCGGCGCGTCACGTGTTGATCTGGCGACACTAAAAGCTATCGAAGGTAACTCTACCACGCTGGTGGATAGTAAAAATCTCTACTTGTCCGGTCGACGTCAGGGGAGCAGCAGTAATGTTACTGTATTAGAAAAAAGATGGTGGGGTATTAATCCACGTCTTATGAGTGCAAACAGAAATTTGTATTCCAATGATCTGCTTATCCGCAGTGGGCAGAATATTTATTTAAATGGCGTTCACCTTACGGCGAATGCAGACTCATTTGAGATAATTCGCTGGATACCTCATTCACTGCTGGTTTTTCGCGACAATAAGGGTCTGCATCGTTATCCCTTTGGTCAATTATCAGGCAAGGCAATACCCGTAGATGATGACGTCTCTTTTGAAGTAGGGGAAAGTCGCGTTCGCTGGCGTAAACAGCTCACGCCCGACCGTCAGTGGAGCCAGTGGATAGACCTACCAGGTATTGAACCTGAACAATTTCATCTGATTACTGACAATATTGCGCAGTATAAAGATCGGCTGTATGTAACAAAATTATCGACTTTTGGTGAAGACCAGCTTGAAATAATCCCGCTGGATTCGCCAGACCTGGTCATTGATCACTCATTTAATCGCGGCAAACAGCATGCTTACTTTATCCACCAATTACGGTCACGCAAGAGCGTGCAAATTATTCCAACTAACAGCCCGCTAACTAAAAACGATCGCTTTGCTTATGACGATCGCAATGTTTATACATGGACCGATACAGAGGTAAGGATTACACCCTCCCCCTGCCCAGCGAAAACATACGTCAGAGAAAAGAATGTCCGTGAAATTCATAACAGCGACATTATTATTCCGGTGACGGAGGAATCGTGCCGGAACGCAGCAGCAGACGGGCAAACTTTGAAGCCCTGACACCATGCCGCTATACTGCCGCCATCACCTAAAAACAGGAAACAACAATGAACGACAGTGAATTTCATCGCCTGGCCGATACCCTGTGGCTGACCATTGAAGAGCGTCTGGACGACTGGGATGGCGATAGCGATATCGACTGCGAAATCAACGGCGGTGTACTGACCATTACCTTTGAAAACGGGAGCAAAATCATTATCAACCGCCAGGAACCGCTGCACCAGGTATGGCTGGCAACCAAACAGGGCGGCTACCATTTTGATATGAAAGGTGACGAATGGATTTGCGACCGTAGCGGCGAAACCTTCTGGGATTTGCTGGAACAGGCGGCAACGCAGCAGGCGGGTGAAACAGTCAGTTTCCGCTAAGATTGCATGCCGGATAAGCCTCGCTTTCCGGCACGCTCATCACGAAAAATACTGCTGTAATAGCGGCGTGTCGTGATCCTGATTGGCAGGCGGCATGTTACCGATAGATTTGGTGCGGAACGGAATCACCTGTTCACGACCATCAACCTTCACAATCTGATAGAACTGCGGCAGGTTGAAGTTGATGAAGCTTGAGCCGTAGGTAAAACGGTCGTGCGATGACGAGTAGAAGCGACTGACGTCACGCACCAGCTCCTCTTTGCTGCCTTCGCAGTGGTGATACACCTCAACCCGGTTGCTTTCGTCGAGAATGTAGATATTAAAGCCATTCTCGTCTTGCGTTTCTTCGAAGAAGAACTGGATGATCCCTTCGCTGGCAAAGCCGTCCACCACCGCCGGTAATTTGACGTGATTGGTTTCAACCTGCACTGACAGGCCGTGCAGTTTGTTATGCGAAATAGCGCCATAAAACTCAATGGCATTTTCCAGTTTCTGTACCGATACATTCAGCCGTTCGAAGAACAACCCCCAGGTTTGACCAGAAACGCGCAGCGCCTTGAAGCGCCCGGTTTCCTGGCGGGTGCTGGAAAGACGCAGTTCAATGCACTCAGAAACCAGTTGCTGCACGCGAGTACGGATTAAGCCGCGCAGATGCTGGCTGTAGCAGAAGACTTCCACGCTATCTGGCGGTGCGGCGTCCTGATGCATTTTGCCGAGAATAGTTTTCAGGGCTTCGATCATCGAGTGCTCGCCGTTGAAGTGCAGCGTACGCACTTCGTTCCACGAGTTGCGGTACAGCAGGTCAACGCTACCTACCAAGCAATTTTGGTTTTCGCCAAAGCTGAAGACGTCCAGCTTACGGAAATCAAAATGCACCACCTGATTGCGGAACGCAGCTGTCGGGTCATATTCCAGGTTAACGATAATCGCCAGATGGCGAATCTCACATGGGCTGTAGAGCGCTTTTGGCGTCGGTGCAGGCAGGCGCAGCGGGAAATGGTGCGACACATCGGCGACCATCTCCTGCAACTTAGGCAAATCGACAATGCCGTTGCCCTTAATATACAAGCGAGTGCGCGAGGTCAGCAGGCCGTTAAACCATGCCCACGCCACCAGTTTATTCAGGTAACGGTTATATTCCAGCGGCTGATGGCTGATGATCGACTCAATATTTGGCGCGCGGTTATACAGATACCAACCTGAACGGTTAGCCCGGCCCGGCGGCACATAAATAAAGGTCAGATTCGGTTCCGAGAGATCGGGCGAAATCTGCGGGTTTACCAGCGTCACTTTACCTGGCAATGCTTCAAACGCGGCGTACAGTTTACGCGTCAGAACACCGATATCCTGTGGGCTGGCGGAGACGCTAAGGTTATTGCGACGCGCAAAGCGGATCAGATTACGGTAGCTCTGCATCATTGCATCGAGCAGCTCGTTGTGCGCCTCGCGCACCTGATCAATCTTCCAGTTAGCGCGGTTATCGAGCATTGCCAGACGAGCATCGTCCCATTCCCACTCTTTCACTAACTGGGTTAGCACTTCACGACGCCAGCCTACACAGGCGCGTTCACGGCTGAGTTTTTCGCACACTTTTAAATAGAAGCAGCGACGCACTAAATCCAGACGGGTGAAATCTTCAATCGCCGTCAGGTATTCAGTAACACGCTCCAGCATCATGCAGTACGGATCGAGACCAAACGATACAATCTCGCCGTCGTGCAAACGCTGTTTGATATCTTTCGCCAGCAGACGTGGGTTCGGGTATTCCCAGGAATAGGCTTCCAGCAGCAGTGTTTTCAGCACCGCTTTGTAGGGAGAATCGATACTCTTATAGAGCTGCCAAAGGCTGGCACCAAAGTACTCTTCGGCAGAAAGTGAGCTTAAGCCGCCGAGATCCAGCCATTCATTAGGAGTAAGCACGCCCTGCGCGTAAAGCGTCATCACATAGTCGTCGTAATGCTCTTCTTCGTCACACGGCACCATATTCCACAGAATACGCTTACCGGCGAGACGCACGGCGGTACGATAAAATTCGTCAAGCAGCAGTATATGCTGGGTGGAGCCACAATCTTCGCCCCCCAGGCTGCCGCTTTCATTATGACGGAAGCGATTTTCATCAATCAGGAAGAAGCTAACTTCCACGCCCAGCGAGGCGGCCCAGCTTTCCAGCAGGCTGCATTTACGTTGCAGTAACTGGCGCTCTTCGCTATCGAGCCAGGATTGATGGCAGACCCAGATATCCAGGTCAGAGGAACAACTTTGCCCTACGGACGAGGTGCTGCCCATGGTATATACACCAGTAATTGGAAGCTCACCTTTCGGCGGATCCTGTACTGACATTCCACGATACAGTTCAAGCTCGTTCAGGTAGTGGCGTTGAGTTTCATCAGGCGTGTAAAGGCAAATGCCTTTGGGAACGTTACCATCAAGGTAACCCGGCATTAGCGGATGGTGATAGTGCAACAATGTCGGCAGTAGACTGTAGACCTGTTGGAATGCAGGCCCCATAGCAGCAAGCGCGCGATCCACACGCAATTGATTTATGGCATCCAGTCTCTGTTTCAGAGTCTCAATATAGAGGTACAAGACGTATCGCCTGATTTGCTACCCGTCATGACTGTGATTCCGCCAACATCAACGGTAACACGCGGCATTCGGGATATTTCGTATGTCAAAGGTAACCGTTACCACTTTTCGCGCCTGGTTTTTTTAGTTTCACGACGAAAAAATGGTCTAAAACGTGATCAATTTAACACCTTGCTGATTGACCGTAAAGAAAGATGCGCTACATACAAGTGTAGCACCGTTTATTCTCTGTAAATTCCTTATTACGACGGCGTGAAACGCCTGTCAGGATCCACTGCCAGACCTCATTTTACGGTTTGCGCAGGCGTCTACGTTTCACCACAACACTGACATCGCTCTGGCAAGGATGTTAGGATGGACCACGGATGATAATGACGGTAACAAGCATGTTAGACAATGTTTTAAGAATTGCCACACGCCAAAGCCCACTTGCACTCTGGCAGGCACACTATGTCAAAGACAAGTTGATGGCGAGCCATCCGGGCCTGGTCGTTGAACTGGTACCGATGGTGACGCGCGGCGATGTGATTCTTGATACGCCGCTGGCGAAAGTAGGCGGAAAAGGCTTATTTGTAAAAGAGCTGGAAGTCGCGCTCCTGGAGAATCGCGCCGATATCGCCGTACATTCAATGAAAGATGTGCCGGTTGAATTCCCGCAAGGTCTGGGGCTGGTCACCATTTGCGAGCGCGAAGATCCTCGCGATGCCTTTGTGTCCAATAACTATGACAGTCTGGATGCGTTACCGGCAGGCAGTATCGTCGGGACGTCCAGTTTACGTCGCCAGTGCCAACTGGCTGAACGCCGCCCGGACCTGATTATCCGCTCCCTGCGCGGCAACGTCGGCACTCGCCTGAGCAAACTGGATAACGGCGAATACGATGCCATCATTCTTGCCGTAGCCGGACTAAAACGTTTAGGTCTGGAGTCACGCATTCGCGCCGCACTGCCACCCGAGATTTCTCTTCCGGCAGTAGGGCAAGGTGCGGTAGGTATTGAATGCCGCCTTGATGATACACGCACTCGCGAGCTGCTTGCCGCACTCAATCACCACGAAACTGCACTGCGCGTTACCGCCGAACGCGCCATGAATACCCGTCTCGAAGGCGGATGTCAGGTGCCAATTGGTAGCTACGCCGAGCTTATTGATGGCGAAATCTGGCTGCGTGCGTTGGTCGGCGCGCCGGACGGTTCGCAGATTATTCGCGGTGAACGCCGCGGTGCGCCGCAGGATGCCGAACAAATGGGGATTTCGCTGGCAGAGGAGCTACTGAATAACGGCGCACGCGAGATCCTTGCTGAAGTCTATAACGGAGACGCCCCGGCATGAGTATCCTGGTCACCCGCCCGTCTCCCGCTGGAGAAGAGTTAGTGAGCCGTCTGCGCACACTGGGGCAGGTGGCCTGGCATTTTCCGCTGATTGAGTTTTCCCCAGGTCGGCAATTACCACAACTTGCCGATCAACTGGCAGCGCTGGGTGAGAGCGATCTGCTGTTTGCCCTCTCGCAACACGCGGTTGCTTTTGCCCAATCACAGCTGCATCAGCAAGAGCGTAAATGGCCCCACCTACCCACTTATTTTGCCATTGGACGGACCACCGCATTGGCGCTACATACCGTAAGCGGACAGAAGATTCTCTACCCGCAGGATCGGGAAATCAGCGAAGTCTTGCTACAATTACCTGAATTACAAAATATTGCGGGCAAACGTGCGCTGATATTACGTGGCAATGGCGGTCGTGAGCTAATTGGGGATACCCTGACGGCGCGCGGTGCTGAGGTCACTTTTTGTGAATGTTATCAACGATGCGCAATCCATTACGATGGCGCAGAAGAAGCGATGCGCTGGCAATCCCGCGAGGTGACGACGGTCGTTGTTACCAGCGGTGAAATGTTGCAGCAACTCTGGTCGCTGATCCCACAATGGTATCGTGAGCACTGGTTACTACGCTGTCGACTATTGGTCGTCAGTGAGCGTTTGGCGAAACTCGCCCGGGAACTGGGCTGGCAAGACATTAAGGTCGCCGATAACGCTGACAACGATGCGCTTTTACGGGCATTACAATAACTCTCATAACAGGAAGCCATAATGACGGAACAAGAAAAAACCTCCGCCGTGGTTGAAGAGACCAGGGAGGCCGTGGACACCACGTCACAACCTGTCGCAACAGAAAAAAAGAGCAAGAACAACACCGCATTGATTCTCAGCGCGGTGGCTATCGCTATTGCTCTGGCGGCGGGCGTCGGTTTGTATGGCTGGGGTAAACAACAGGCCGTCAATCAGACTGCCACCAGCGATGCCCTGGCTAACCAACTTACGGCACTGCAAAAAGCCCAGGAGAGCCAAAAAGCCGAGCTGGAAGGCATTATCAAGCAACAAGCTGTACAGCTTGAGCAAGCGAATCGTCAGCAAGAAACGCTGGCAAAACAGCTGGATGAAGTCCAACAAAAGGTCGCGACTATTTCCGGCAGCGATGCTAAAACCTGGCTGCTGGCTCAGGCTGATTTCCTGGTGAAACTCGCCGGAAGGAAGCTGTGGAGCGATCAGGACGTCACGACCGCTGCAGCGTTGCTGAAAAGTGCAGATGCCAGCCTGGCGGATATGAATGACCCGAGTCTGATTACCGTTCGTCGGGCAATTACCGATGATATCGCCAGCCTTTCTGCGGTATCGCAGGTGGATTATGACGGCATCATCCTTAAGCTGAACCAGCTTTCTAATCAGGTAGATAACCTGCGTCTGGCCGATAATGACAGCGATGGTTCACCGATGGATTCCGACGGTGAAGAGCTTTCCAGTTCCCTCAGCGAATGGCGTATCAATCTACAAAAAAGCTGGCAGAACTTTATGGACAACTTCATTACGATTCGCCGTCGTGATGACACCGCCGTACCACTGTTAGCACCGAATCAGGATATCTATCTGCGCGAAAATATTCGCTCCCGCCTGCTGGTCGCGGCACAAGCCGTACCGCGTCATCAGGAAGAGACTTACCGCCAGGCGCTGGAGAACGTCTCCACCTGGGTTCGTGCTTATTACGATACTGATGATGCCACCACCAAAGCGTTCCTCGACGAGGTGGATCAGCTAAGTCAGCAAAATATCTCGATGGATCTCCCGGAAACCCTGCAAAGCCAGGCGATGCTGGAAAAACTGATGCAGACTCGCGTGCGTAACCTGCTGGCACAACCGGCAGCGGGGACAACGGAAGCTAAACCTGCACCTGCACCTGCACCTGCACCTGCACCTGCACCTGCACCGCAAGCTGATACTCCGGCAGCCGCGCCGCAAGGAGAATAACCATGCTAAAAGTGTTGTTGCTCTTTGTTTTGCTGATTGCGGGGATAGTGGTTGGCCCGATGATTGCCGGTCATCAGGGTTACGTATTGATTCAGACCGACAACTACAATATCGAAACCAGCGTCACTGGCCTGGCGATTATTTTGATTCTGGCGATGGTAGTGCTGTTTGCCATTGAGTGGCTACTGCGGCGGATCTTCCGCACAGGCGCACACACCCGTGGGTGGTTTGTCGGACGTAAGCGTCGCCGTGCCCGTAAGCAGACCGAACAGGCGCTGCTGAAACTAGCGGAAGGCGATTATCAGCAAGTTGAAAAGCTGATGGCGAAAAATGCCGATCACGCTGAACAACCGGTGGTGAACTATCTGCTGGCTGCCGAAGCCGCGCAACAACGCGGTGATGAAGCACGCGCCAACCAACATCTGGAACGCGCAGCGGAGCTGGCCGGCAACGACACAATTCCGGTAGAAATCACCCGTGTACGTCTGCAACTGGCCCGTAATGAAAACCATGCAGCACGTCACGGCGTTGATAAGCTGCTGGAAGTTACGCCACGCCATCCGGAAGTATTACGTCTGGCGGAACAGGCGTATATCCGCACTGGTGCATGGAGTTCGCTGCTGGATATCATCCCATCAATGGCAAAAGCCCACGTTGGCGATGAAGAGCATCGTGCAATGCTGGAACAACAGGCATGGATTGGCCTGATGGATCAGGCGCGTGCCGATAACGGTAGCGAAGGTTTGCGTAACTGGTGGAAAAACCAAAGCCGGAAAACGCGTCATCAGGTGGCGTTACAGGTGGCAATGGCGGAACATCTTATTGAATGTGACGATCATGATACTGCCCAGCAAATTATCATCGACGGCCTGAAACGCCAGTATGACGATCGCCTGCTGCTGCCGATCCCGCGTCTGAAAACCAATAACCCGGAACAGCTGGAAAAAGTGCTGCGCCAACAGATCAAAAACGTGGGCGATCGCCCGTTGTTGTGGAGCACACTGGGTCAGTCGCTGATGAAGCACGGCGAATGGCAGGAAGCATCGCTCGCCTTCCGCGCGGCGCTGAAACAACGTCCGGACGCCTACGATTACGCATGGCTTGCCGACGCGCTGGACAGACTGCACAAGCCGGAAGAAGCCGCAGCGATGCGTCGCGATGGCTTGATGCTAACGTTGCAGAACAACCCGCCACAGTAGCTCTTTCTCACCCGGAGGCAAGCACCTCCGGGGCCTTTCTGATATATAAAAAAACGCCTGCTCTTATTACGGAGCAGGCGTTAAAACAGGTCTGTATGACAACAAGTGGGTGCTTCACTCAACGTTGTGTCCATGGTGTCTGATGAGGCATAAGCGACATCTGTCAGTGGACGATAAGCACCGTAAACGGCTCTGCGTCATTCCGGAGTTTATGAGGCACTAAGGCGAACATAAGAGATGGAATGAGCATCTACTCGTTTATTATGCCACAGAGAACCGGGAAATAACATCCCTTAACACTTGTTATGAGATAATTCTGTAATCCTCTTTGCTTCCTGAGTAATAACTTCCTGAGTGAATATTTCTCCTGCGCACGATTCTACACATATATATAATGAATAATAAAAGTCATTCAATTAATAACATATATATTAATTGCTGTTAAAACTAAAAACAGCATCAATAATCAACGCGATATAACATCACCGCCTTACATATCACCTGCGCCAGAGGTAGGATTGAAAACGCTCTCCTGATTTTCCAATTCATTATCTGGATAAATAAATAATTTATTTTCATCACTATTATTTATGCAATCATCCTGTCAGGGAGAGGGATCTCAATTATCAATGCTTAATTACGTCAACATTTTGACGACATGAAACCGGAGCATTTTGCATGGAATTTTCGTTTTCACCCAAACTTCTTGTTGTGGCTGTCGCCGCCGCTCTTCCACTCATGGCCAGCGCAGCAGATACCCCGTCAACCGCCACCGCACGCAAAGGCTTTGCCGGATACGATCACCCAAACCAGTATCTGGTTAAACCGGCGACCACTATTGCCGACAACATGATGCCGGTGATGCAGCATCCTGCACAAGACAAAGAAACCCAGCAGAAACTGGCGGAACTTGAGAAAAAAACCGGTAAGAAACCGAACGTGGTTGTTTTCTTGCTGGATGATGTGGGCTGGATGGACGTTGGCTTTAACGGCGGCGGCGTGGCGGTGGGTAACCCTACACCAGATATCGACGCCGTTGCCAGCCAGGGGCTGATTTTAACTTCGGCGTATTCTCAACCGAGTTCTTCCCCAACCCGCGCCACGATTCTCACCGGACAATACTCCATCCACCACGGCATTCTGATGCCGCCAATGTACGGGCAACCGGGCGGTCTGCAAGGGTTAACCACGCTGCCACAGTTGCTGCACGATCAGGGCTACGTCACCCAGGCTATCGGGAAATGGCATATGGGGGAAAACAAAGAGTCGCAGCCGCAGAACGTTGGCTTTGATGATTTCCGCGGCTTTAACTCGGTATCTGATATGTATACCGAATGGCGTGATGTTCATGTCAACCCGGAAGTCGCCCTGAGCCCGGATCGTTCTGAATACATCCAAAAACTGCCGTTCAGCAAAGATGACGTTCATGCCGTGCGCGGCGGTGAACAGGAAGCCATTGCCGACATTACGCCGAAATATATGGAAGATCTGGATCAACGCTGGATGGAATATGGCGTTAAGTTCCTCGACAAGATGGCGAAGAGCGATAAGCCTTTCTTCCTCTATTACGGCACTCGCGGCTGTCACTTCGATAACTACCCGAACGCCAAATATGCGGGTAGCTCTCCGGCGCGCACCTCTTACGGCGACTGCATGGTGGAGATGAACGATATCTTCGCCAATCTGTATAAAGCACTGGAGAAAAACGGTCAGCTTGATAACACGCTGATTGTGTTCACCTCTGATAACGGTCCGGAAGCTGAAGTTCCGCCGCACGGTCGCACACCGTTCCGCGGTGCGAAAGGTTCTACATGGGAAGGCGGCGTTCGTGTGCCAACCTTCGTTTACTGGAAAGGCATGATCCAACCGCGTAAATCTGATGGTATTGTCGATCTGGCGGATCTCTTCCCTACGGCGCTGGATCTGGCAGGACATCCTGGAGCGAAAGTGGCGAATTTAGTGCCGAAAACCACCTTTATTGATGGTGTGGACCAGACATCTTTCTTCCTGGGAACAAATGGTCAGTCTAACCGTAAGGCCGAGCACTACTTCCTCAACGGCAAACTTTCTGCTGTGCGTATGGATGAGTTCAAGTATCACGTCCTGATCCAGCAACCGTACGCGTATACCCAGAGCGGGTATCAGGGTGGATTCACCGGCACAGTAATGCAAACGGCGGGATCGTCGGTGTTTAACCTGTACACCGATCCGCAGGAAAGCGACTCTATCGGCGTGCGCCATATCCCAATGGGTGTACCGCTACAGACCGAAATGCATGCGTATATGGAGATCCTGAAAAAATATCCACCACGCGCGCAGATTAAATCTGATTAAGCCGGCGCTATCGCTACATCGGGCCACACTGACCTTGCCGGATGCGGCGTGAACGCCTTATCCGGCCTACAAGCCTTGCAAATTCAATAAATTGCAGCGTCCTGTAGGCCGGATAAGATGCGTCAGCATCGCATCCGGCAATCAACCGCAGGCGGCCACAAAATGGCTGCTTTTTTACTTATTCACCACCATCAAATGCGCCTGCATAATGTCGCTGGCCGGGCGACCGTGCGCCAGCAAATCAGCCATTGCTTTAAGATATGGCGGTAGATAGCGGAAATAACGCTGATACCCGGCACACAAATAATTCAGCCCCGGCTTACCGCTGGCATCGAGCATAAAGCGGTGTTTCGGGCAGCCTCCCCAACATGCTTTTAACACGTTACAACTGCGACACTGCGCCGGTAACTGCTTAAATTTATCTTCTCCAAACACCTGCTGCTGCGGGGAATCTACCATTTCTGCAATTGTTTGCTGAAGCATATTCCCCAGTCGATATTGCGGATAAACATAGTGATCGCAGGCGTAAACGTCGCCGTTGTGTTCGACAATCACCGAGCGTCCACAAGTCGGCTGATGATGGCAAACCGCACCCGGCGCACCGACAAAATTGGCAAACGCCCATTCGATATTCATCACGAAAATCTTGCCGACGTCACGTTTGATCCAGTGGTCAAAAATTGCCACCAGAAACTCACCGAACTCATCGGGGCGCACCGACCATTCTGTCAGTTCCCCCTGAATATCACCAGGCGCATGTAATTTCAGTCCATTGCGGGCAGCTGTTTCATCAGCCAGGCGCTCCACCACCGGAATAAACTGGATGAACTCCACGCCTGCATCACGCAAAAACGCATATACCTGCAACGGTTGCTGCGCGCTGGTGCGGTTGACGCAGGTCAGCACGTTATAGTCGACATGATGTTTTTGCAGGAGCGTCAGGGCACGCATCACCAGCTTATGCGTGGGTCTGCCACCTTTGGTCACGCGATATTGATTGTGGATCTCAGCCGGACCGTCCAGCGATAACCCAACAAGAAAATGATTTTTTGCCAGAAATGCACACCATTCATCATCAAGCAGCACACCGTTAGTCTGAAAGCTGTTACTTATCTTCCTGCCAGCACCATATTTCGCCTGTAGCGCCACGGCACGGCGGTAAAAATCCAGCCCGAGTAACGTTGGTTCGCCGCCCTGCCAGGTAAAAGCCACTTCGTTTTGGGGTTCGCTGGCAGCGATATAGTGACGGACATACGCTTCCAGCGTGTCATCGTCCATATGCGCAACTGGCTTTTCGCGGTAAAGGGATTGTTTTTCGAGATAAAAACAGTAGTCACAGTTCAGATTACAATCGGAACCGCTTGGTTTCGCCATCACATGAAAAGCACGCGTTGGAACCTGTTGCAGCATGGTCGCTCCTTGCCTGAAGTCATCCTTCAATACGTTAAGGGCGAAATCATACCGTGTAGCAATGAGTGACTACGGGCGTTTATTGCGAAGGGAGAGTGATGAAATGCACAGAAAACAAAAAACCCCGCCGAAGCGGGGTTCAAAATTGGTCGGCGAGAGAGGATTCGAACCTCCGACCCACTGGTCCCAAACCAGTTGCGCTACCAAGCTGCGCTACTCGCCGAAATACTGCTTTTTGAATTTTTAGTTCAATTCTTTAAAGTCGTGGTGCGAGGGGGGGGACTTGAACCCCCACGTCCGTAAGGACACTAACACCTGAAGCTAGCGCGTCTACCAATTCCGCCACCTTCGCATTGTCACAACTTCTAATAATGGGGTGGCTAATGGGATTCGAACCCACGACAACTGGAATCACAATCCAGGGCTCTACCAACTGAGCTATAGCCACCACTACAAATCTTGTTACGCGGTATTACTACCACCGCAGCTCAAGCGCCGGGACTAAATGGCGCGCCCGACAGGATTCGAACCTGAGACCTCTGCCTCCGGAGGGCAGCGCTCTATCCAGCTGAGCTACGGGCGCTTAGCGCCGTTGCGGGGGTGGATAATACGGACTTCCCCCCCCTCTGTCTAGTCCCTTTTTAAATAAATTGCGCGTTTGGTTACGGTTTGTGCGTTTTGCTGCTTATTCCTCCAGTTTATGCGCTTTACCGTGGCGATTAAGCCCAAAAACTTTATAAATTGCCGTCACCGCCAGCATAAAGATGATGCCGACAAACAGCGACATACGCGTATCTTCATTAAAGTACATGCCGATCAAAACGCAAATCAGGAATGCCATTGTTACGTAGTTGGCCCACGGGAACAGGATTGAGCGGAACGGATGGCTGGCAATCGCCGCTTTGTGCGCTCGACGAAAACGCAACTGGCTAATCAAAATCACAAACCATGGCACCATCCCCGGAAGCACGCTGGCACTGTAGACATAGACAAACACACGCTGTGGATTGGGAATGATGTAGTTCAGGCATGAGCCAATTAACAGAATAGCAATTGATACCGCCACGCCTGCAACTGGTACACCGTGACGGGAAACTTTCGCCATTGCCGCCGGTAACTGACGGTTTTTCGCCAGCGCATAGAGCATACGTCCGCAACTGTACATGCCGCTGTTACAGCCAGAGAGCGCAGCCGTCAGCACCACAAAGTTGATAATACCCGCTGCTGCGGTAATACCGATTTTGGCGAAAGTCAGTACGAACGGGCTGCCGTTGCTGCCAATTTCATTCCACGGGAAGATGGTGACAATAACGAAAATCGCACCTACGTAGAAAATCAGGATTCGCCACAGCACTTTGCCTACGGCACTGCGCAGCGTCACCTGCGGATTCTTAGCTTCACCGGCCGTAATGCCAATCAGCTCCACGCCCTGGTAAGACGCCACCACGATACACAATGCGGTCAGGAACCCTTTCCAGCCACCCGCAAAGAAACCGCCATGCTCTGTGAGATTGCTAAAACCAATCGACTGCCCGCCATTACCAAAGCCAAAGAAAATCACGCCCAGGCCAATAACAATCATCACGATAATCGTGGTGACTTTGATCATTGCGAACCAGAACTCGATTTCGCCGTACAACCGCACCGCCGCCAGATTCGCCAACGCTACCAGCGCCACCGCGATCAATGCCGGTATCCATTGCGCCATCTCCGGGAACCAGAACTGGACATAAACGCCAATGGCGGTGATTTCTGAGATCCCCACCGCCATCCACATAAACCAATAAGACCAGGCGGTGAGATAGCCAAAAAACGGGCTCATATAACGGTGCGCGTAAACGGCGAACGAACCGGTAACCGGTTCGAGGAACAACATTTCGCCCATTGAGCGCATAATGAAAAAGACGAACAGCCCGGCGATGATATAGGCCAACAATACGGATGGCCCGGCCCATTTCAGGGTACTGGCGGCCCCCATAAACAGGCCGACGCCAATGGTGCCCCCCAGGGCGATGAGTTCGATATGTCGAGCTTCCAGCCCACGCTGTAGCTCTGGTTTGTTATCTGCCATAAATCCTCGTGTTGTGTTTGCATGCTTTCCGGTGTTACCGGTTATCGTTATGGGTACATCGAGTGTTGCGAATGTTTTCGTAATTCAGGAGAAATGGCAAATAAAGCATTAAAAATTTGAATGCTTTGTGTAATAAAAAGACAGGCAGGCGACGAAGTGACCACTCCGTCGCTTTACAGAGAGAGGAAAATCAGAGGTTGCCGGTGTAATGCCAGCGTAAATAACGCAGCAAACGAAGCTGACGCTTAATGCGGCTCGGCTGCGAAAGCAGGCGGTAGAGCCACTCCAGCCCCAGCGTTTGCCAGATTTTCGGTGCGCGTTTCACGTGACCGGTGAAAACATCGTAAGTCCCGCCAACGCCCATATACAGCGCATCCGGATGCACCAGACGGCAGTCGCGCATGAAGATCTCCTGCTTTGGCGATCCCATCGCAACGGTGACGATTTGCGCTCCGCTGGCATGAATGCGTTCAAACAGCGCCTGACGCTGCTCGGGTTTAAAATAACCATCCTGACTGCCAACGATATTCACATTCCACTGATTGCGCAGTTTAGCTTCAGTTTGCGCCAGCACTTCAGGTTTACCGCCCACAAGAAATACCGGCGTCCCTTCTTTGCCTGCACGCGCCATCAGCTCTTCCCAGAGATCGGCCCCGGCAACGCGGGAAACCTGCGCCTGCGGGTACTTTTTACGTACTGAACGTACAACGCTGATGCCATCAGCATATTTAAATTCGGCAGCGTTAATTAACTCCCTGACCTCGGCGTTATCTTCAATGGTCAGCATTTTTTCGGCATTAATGGCAACCAGCGTTCCCTGCTTAAGCTGCCCGTCAGCAAACAGATAATCGAGGGCGTGCTGCATATCACGCCAACCAATCAACTGTAAGCCACGCAGCGTATAGGTCGGTGCTGTGGTGTTGTTATTCATTGTTATCCTTCAACCTGCGTCCGGAGCGATGATTTTGTACGTTTATGAATGAGTCCGGCGCTTTCAAAAAGCCAGTACAACAGTTTTGCGATCATCAGACATGCGCCGAAGACCACGATAAAAAAGACTACGCGTGAGACAAACGAATCCAGCCCTTCACGCGCCAGTACGATCATATTGAAGATCGCCCCGAAGCAGAAACTGTGCAATATCGCAGCCTTATAGCGATTAGTTTCGCGATTGCCCAGTTCATACAGCCAGTCGAACCATTTGATGATCAGTCCAACCACAATCGCCCCGAGCGGGATGAACAACGCGCCGCCCATAACAACCAGTGAGCCTATAAGCGTAGGCGAGATCGCCAGCCCGGAGTGGTTATTCAGCACTTCCCAGGTAAAGTAGTTGGCGGAGTTCAGTACCATACTCGGGCGACCCGGCCACAGCCAGGAAGGGATAAAGACATAGAAATCGCGGACAATGGGAGCCAGGCCCTGGAAGTCGATGTTGTCGTAGTTCTGCAACAGCAATGCCAGATTCTCCCACGGCGAAAAGGTATCGCGGGTGAGATAGAGAAACGTATAGAACGCTTCATCGCCGCTCACATTCATTCCATAGCGTTTTAGCGCCAGCCAGAACATGCCCACAATCCCCAGCACGCCCGCCGCCGCCAGCATCCACAACGAAATCCAGCCGCGAATAATGCCAATAAACAGGAAGATAGCAAATGCGATGATAATATTGGCGCGAGTGCCGCCGACAATCATGTAAGTCAGCAAGCCAAAGGCGACCGTGCTGACGAGGAAAAACAGCCACGCTTTGCTGTCCTGGCGCAGAAAGTAGACCACCAGCATCGCCGGGATGAAAAAGTAAAAGAAACGTTTTAACGCCACGCCGGAGACTTCACTGGAGAAGATCTGACTGTAGGAGTTAAGACGGAACAGCAAAAAACCGTTGTGCATGAAGAAGATGCCGACGCTTACCAACGCAATGCCCATCAGGATCACCCACGTGAGATTGGTCTCCACGCGGTTCATGGTAAACAGCGGACGGCGCGGTACATCAGCAACGCGTTTGCGTAGGCGGGTTTTGTAGGTGACATAGTAAACCGCGTAGAAGCAGCCCGCAGAAAGCAACGCCTGCAACAAGATTTCTGGCGGCGCAACACCAACATCAAAGCGAAATACCAGCACGCTGGTCAGCGGGAAGCCGAAGAAAAAGGTGAGCAAAAACAGCAATGAAAAGAAGACATTGAAGTTAAAGCGCACACGGCGAAACTCAAACCAGGTCAGCGTGGCAATAAACAGCGTGCAGAGCAGCCAGACAACAAACAGGCCACTGAATTGCAGCAGACTCATGCGACCTCCCCGGCGGCAATCGCCAACGCCCGCTGCCAGCCTTGTAGAAAGTTAGGGCTAAAGAAGGCAATGGTGTTTTTATCCACCGACGCCAGCTGGCGCTGTGCTTCACGCACAATATCCTCGTTGAGATCGTCGGTAGTAAACAGCACCGGCAAATGCTGTTCCGTCATATCCTGCCAGAACGGATTTTCCCGGTTAAGCACACAAGGAATGCCCGCCTGAATCAGCAAGCACAGCGTACCAATGCCCTGCTGGCGGGCAAAAATAAAGTAACCGAGATCGCACTGACGAAGTAGCGCCAGATAGGCATCAAATTCCAGTTTTTCGCTCAGAACTTGCAGATTTTCTTCGCTGAATAACGCCAGCCCCGCCTGGCGAACTTCATTGATATATGCATCGTTATTGGGTGGATATCCCATCGGCACCACGACTTTTACCGTATTGCCAAATTGCTGATGAACGGCGCGTAAGGCGGTGACATGCTCATTGCTGCGGTCGCCGGAGTTCCCCACCAGAATGGTCATTTTCCCTTCACGTTGGCGATCGTTCGCCATCGTATTGAGAGAAGGGTCCATCCGCGTCGGGAAGTACAGCAGTTCGCCCCGCACCTTTGGATGCGTTTTGGCAAAAAAACTCAAATCACCGCGGGTGGCAAATACACAGCCGACTCGCTTTTGCGCCAGACGGCGCAGCGGATAAAAAAGCTTATATCTCAAGCCACTGGAAAGCTCATACAGGTCTGCCCCCCAGATATGCCAGTAAAACTGGCTGGGCTTAATGCCCCCACTCAGCAGGGCCAGCCACAGTTTGGGATTGAACTGACCGTGGAAGAAAAATCGCTGCTGACGGTTAGCTTTTGCTTTCGCGATGACCGCTTCCGCCAGCGATTTTTTCCCAGGGAAAAATTGCACAGAAAGCGCCGGACAGCTATTACTTAAGCCGTCGTCCTTGCCAACAACCATAAACTCGCGCGCGTGCTCGCTCGTCGCGGCCAGCGCGTCGTTGAAAAACCGCAGAACGGTTCGGTTATGGTGAGGGATATCCGATCCCAGTACGTGAATCAGTACAGTCATGCCCGCCTACGCCAGAGTAAAAACACGCCACAACAAAGAGAAAAATAGACGATATAGGTTGCCATATAGGCCTGCGCCGCGCCCAGTGCACCATGCGCAGGGATTAGCCAGTGGGCAAATACCATCAATAAAGTGAACTGGCTGACTTCCGCCAGAATATAAAACCGCAGTGACGCTTTGGCGATCACCAGATAACCAAAGACATAAGCGCCCACTTTTAACACATCACCCACTAACTGCCAGGCAAAGAGATCGCGCATAGCGGTAAATTTATTCGACAACAGCAGCCAGATAGCAAAATCACGCAGCAACCAGACGGTAAAACTCGCCGCCGCCACTGCCGGTAAGACGAATTTCAGCGATTTAACCACTTCCCGGGTGATATCGCGCTTTTCCGTTAGCCGCGACAACGTGGGCAGTAAATATACGCTGAACGATGCCGTAATAAATTGCAGGTAGGCATCGGAAATACTGCTCACCCCTTGCCAGATACCCACTTCATCCCAGCTATACTGCGCCGCCAACAGTTTACGCATCATGATGTACGCAACGGGCAAGGTCACCGACGTAATCAACGCCATGAGCGTAAATTTGCTCAACTGCCCTGCCAGGCCGTTATCCCAGCTGGGTTTCAGATAGCTTAACGGGATGGCACCACGTTTGATCAACATGATGACGGCAGGAATCACCACCAACGCGGGAATCAGCGCCAGCCCCAGCAATGCCCCTTCATAACCGCCCAAACGGTAACTGACATAATAAGCAATTACGCCAATCAGGCTGCCGACAATCAGCGATAACGCATTACCTGCAGCATCGCGAAAGCCTTTCATCAGCGCCAGCAACAGGTTGCCCCAGGCGATCCCCATTTGCACCAGCGCCACTAAACGCACCAGCCCCACATAGTCGGTATTACCAAACAATCCCTGGCTAATTGGCGCTGCCGCCAGCACAAAAACCAGCGCCATCAGCGTAGAGAAACCAAGCACCATCGCTGATGAAGTGCCGACCACGCGGCGCAGCTGCTGCGGATTATCATGGTACTGGGCAACGTATTTGGTTACGCCGTTAAAGATGCCTGCACCAGCAAGCACGCCAAGCACGGTAATCAACTGGCGGAAATTTGCCGCCAGCCCAAGCCCCGCAGGACCAAATGACACCGCCAGCAACTTACCGACCAGTAACCCGGCACCAATCTTGACCAGTGTACTGGCCGCCGTCCACAAGGACGCTTTTGCCAACGACATATCAGGAGAAGTAGTTCAACAAGGTCGCAATTACCGTGCGCTGATTGACGGGCGACAGGTTGTAGAACAACGGCAGGCGCAGCAGGCGCTCGCTCTCTTTGGTGGTGTAGCGATCTTCACCGTGGAACTCACCAAAGCGTTCCCCCGCAGGGCAACCGTGCAGCGGAATGTAATGGAACACCGCCATGATTTCCGCTTCTTTCAGAAAGTTAATCAACGCGCTCCGGTCATCAATATCCCGCAGTTTAATGTAGAACATATGCGCGTTCTGCACGCAGCCATCGGGAATCGATGGCAGCTCGATACGCCCGGCTTTCGCCAGAGGCGCTAACGCATCGTAGTAGTTTTGCCACAGCGCCAGACGTTGCTGGTTGATACGATCCGCTGCTTCCAGTTGCGCCCACAGGTACGCAGCTTGCAGATCGGACATCAAATAGCTGGAGCCAATATCGCGCCAGGTATATTTATCGACCTGACCACGGAAGAACTGGCTGCGGTTTGTGCCTTTTTCACGGATGATCTCGGCTCGTTCGATTAACGCTTTATCGTTAATCAGCGTCGCGCCGCCTTCACCGCCCGCCGTGTAGTTTTTGGTTTCATGGAAGCTAAAGCAGCCAATATGACCAATGGTTCCCAGCGCACGCCCTTTATAAGTGGACATCACGCCCTGAGCGGCATCTTCCACCACAAACAGATTATGCTTTTTCGCCAACGCCATAATGGTGTCCATTTCGCAGGCCACACCCGCGTAATGAACCGGCACGATAACGCGCGTTTTGTCGGTGATCGCTGCTTCAATCAACGTTTCGTCGATGTTCATGGTGTCCGGGCGAACATCCACAAAAACGATTTTTGCGCCACGCAGCACAAAGGCATTGGCGGTGGAGACAAAGGTGTAGCTCGGCATGATCACTTCATCGCCAGGCTGGATATCGAGCAGCAGCGCCGCCATCTCCAGCGAAGCGGTGCAGGATGGTGTCAGTAACACTTTGGCGCTGCCAAAACGTTGCTCCAGCCACTGCTGGCAGCGACGGGTAAAACCGCCATCGCCACACAGTTTGCCGCTACCCATTGCCGACTGCATATAGTCGAGTTCGGTTCCCACCACCGGCGGTGCGTTAAATGGAATCATGTGATCACCTGTATAACCAGTACGCGGTGCTTTCTACATTCGCACCACTTTGTATGTATCGTTTAAGCGCGGCGGTGTTGCCCATTTGGGTCGCCACCCGCAAAGTTGTTTTACCGCGAGCATACGCCCAGTTTAGCGCCGTTTGCATCAGCTCAGCACCTGCACCGCGTCCAGCCAGCAGGCCAATTCGTGCATCTGTCGCATTGAGTTCCCGTAAAGAGACATAGCCGCGAATATCGCCGGACGCCGCACGTAAAATCAGACATTGATGATCAAAGGTGCCGCGCACGGCATTTTCAATCCACTGCGCATAAAAGCGACCGCTGGCGTCAGGCGCATACCATGGCGCACGAAAACGGCTTTGCGCAAATGCGGCGCTGGCTAACTGACGTAATGCGGGAATATCTGTCTCTTGTGCCACTTCTGCGCCGCTATCACTGACATTGTTCACGGGTAGCGCCAAATCAACTTCACCTTCAACCAGGCAGAATCCCAGCTGTTGCAAGGCATCCAGCTCAACAGTATTTGATGCAGTAATTTTGGCCTGTACTCGTGACCACGTCGCTAAAGCGTCTGGCGTCAGGAGTGGCGCATCAGGAGTGAGATGCACGATAGCGCTGTTAACGCCAAAGAAGGCATTTTCCCAGGCTAGTGGTTCAATACTGGCGCGGACGGGCACGGAGTAACTCCAGCAGATATTGGCCGTAGCCAGTTTTCGCTAATGAACTGGCAGCACGCTTCACACCTTCGTCATCGAGCCAGCCGTTACGCCAGGCAATCTCTTCCAGGCAGGCAATCTTAAAGCCCTGGCGTTTTTCCACCGTCTGTACAAAGGTACTGGCTTCAATCAGGCTGTCGTGTGTGCCGGTGTCCAACCAGGCAAATCCGCGCCCGAGCAGTTCAACGGTCAGGTTGCCTGCCTCGAGGTACATCTGGTTGATGGAGGTAATCTCCAGTTCACCACGCTCCGACGGCTTCACCTGCTTTGCGTACTCCACAACTTTACTGTCGTAGAAATAAAGCCCGGTCACCGCCCAGTTTGATTTTGGCTGTTTTGGCTTTTCTTCCAGAGAGATAGCGCGGAAATTGTCGTCAAACTCCACGACGCCAAAGCGTTCTGGATCCATTACCTGATAGCCAAATACCGTCGCCCCTTGCGTGCGCGCCGCAACATGACGCAGCTTCGGACTGAAGCCCTGGCCGAAGAAGATGTTATCGCCCAGCACCAGACAAGATGGTTCACCATTAAGGAAGGTTTCACCGATGATAAATGCCTGCGCAAGACCGTCCGGGCTGGGCTGTTCGGCATATTCCAGCTGGATACCGAACTCACTACCATCGCCCAGCAGGCGCTGGAAATAACCTTTATCTTCCGGCGTGGTGATGATGAGAATTTCGCGGATACCGGCCAGCATCAGCACCGACAGCGGATAGTAAATCATTGGCTTATCGTAAATCGGCAATAGTTGCTTCGATACGCCGCGCGTAATCGGATGCAATCGGGTGCCGGAACCGCCCGCCAGGATAATACCTTTCATGTTTGCCTCCGCTGAGAATTAGCCGTTCAGACCTAAACGCTCACCCTGATAGCTGCCGTCCTGCACCTGCTTCCACCAGCTTTCATTAGCCAGATACCACTGCACTGTTTTACGCATTCCACTTTCAAAGGTTTCCTGCGGCAGCCAGCCAAGTTCACGGGCAATTTTCGAAGCATCAATGGCATAGCGTAGGTCATGCCCTGGACGGTCAGCGACAAAGGTAATCAGATCGCGATAGTGCGCCACACCGTACGGTTTATTCGGGGCCAGTTCTTCCAGCAGCTCGCAGATGGTTTCCACAACCTCGAGATTCTTACGCTCGTTGTGACCACCAATATTATAGGTTTCACCGACTTTCCCGGTGGTCACCACGCAATACAGCGCGCGGGCATGATCTTCAACATATAACCAGTCACGGATTTGCTGCCCGTTGCCATATACCGGCAGCGGTTTACCCGCCAGCGCGTTGAGGATCATCAGCGGGATCAGTTTTTCCGGAAAGTGGTAAGGACCGTAGTTATTAGAGCAGTTGGTGATTAACGTCGGCAGGCCGTAGGTCCGCAACCAGGCGCGCACCAGATGGTCGCTGCTTGCTTTTGAAGCAGAATAAGGGCTGCTCGGCGAATACGGCGTGGTTTCGGTGAAGAAATCATCTGTGGAATGCAGGTCACCGTATACTTCGTCGGTGGAGATATGATGAAAACGGAACGCCGATTTTTTGTCTTCTGCCAGCGTATTCCAGTAAGCCCGCGCCGATTCAAGCAGTGTATAAGTCCCGACAATGTTGGTTTCGATAAACGCTGCCGGGCCGTCAATAGAACGGTCAACATGGCTTTCAGCTGCCAGATGCATGACGCAGTCTGGCTGATGTTCTGTGAAAACACGCGCCAGTTCTGCCCGATCGCAGATATCAACTTTCTCAAAGGCAAAGCGATCGCTTTGCGCAACCGGTGCCAGCGACATCAGGTTTCCGGCGTAGGTCAGCTTATCGACCACCACCACCGCATCGCTCGTTTCGTTGATGATATAACGCACCAGCGCCGAGCCAATAAACCCGGCACCGCCTGTTATCAGAATCTTTCTCATTAGCGCCAGACTCCTTTGGCATCGACGACATACTGCTGATGGACGTTGTCGCCATTGATAACTTTGAACTGACTATGATCGACCAACATCACCAGCACATCTGCCGTTGCCAGCGCCTCGTCAAGCTGCGCCAGAGTACAAAGCCCATTCAGTTTGTTCGGCAACTGGTGAATGTTAGGCTCAACAACCAGCGTTTCGCCGCTGTGCCACTGAGCGATCAATTCAGCGATTTCCATCGCCGGACTTTCGCGCAGGTCATCAATATTCGGTTTAAACGCCAGACCAAAACAGGCAATTTTCAGCTCACTGGCGCGTTTATCGGTAGCGGCCAGGCAGTCGGCAACCGCCGCTTTGACCTGATCAATCACCCAGAACGGTTTGTGATCGTTCACTTCGCGCGCGGTACGGATAAGCCGCGCCTGCTGCGGGTTCTGTGCCACGATAAACCACGGATCAACAGCGATGCAGTGACCACCCACGCCAGGGCCAGGTTGAAGAATATTGACGCGAGGGTGACGATTCGCTAGGCGAATCAGTTCCCAGACGTTAATCCCCTGATCGGCGCAAATCAGCGACAGTTCGTTAGCAAAAGCGATATTCACATCGCGGAAGCTGTTCTCGGTGAGTTTACACATTTCCGCCGTCCGTGAGTTAGTGACGACACACTCACCTTCGAGGAAAATTTTGTACAGTTCGCTGGCACGGGCCGAACAAACCGGCGTCATACCACCAATCACGCGATCGTTTTTAATCAGCTCGACCATAACCTGGCCCGGTAACACGCGTTCCGGGCAGTAAGCAATGTTGACGTCCGCCAGCTCGCCCACCTGCTGTGGGAAAGTCAGGTCCGGACGCATCTCTGCTAACCATTCTGCCATCTTCTCGGTTGACCCCACCGGCGAGGTGGATTCAAGGATCACCAGCGCGCCTTTTTTCAGCACTGGCGCAATGGAGCGAGCAGCCGATTCAACGTAGGTCATATCTGGCTCATGATCGCCTTTAAACGGCGTGGGTACAGCAATCAGCCAGGCATCCGCTTCAACCGGCGTCGTGCTCGCTCGTAAAAAACCGCCTTCTACGGCAGTTTTTACTACGCTCGCCAAATCAGGCTCGACGATATGGATTTCGCCACGATTGATGGTATCAACTGCGTGTTGGTTGATATCGACACCAATCACCTGTTTTTGCCGTGAGGCAAACGCTGCCGCCGTTGGCAGCCCGATATAACCCAGTCCGATAACAGAAATGGTCGCAAAACTCATAGTGATATCCGATTATTTTTTAACGCTTCCAGAATGCGAGAGCATGCCTGACCATCACCATACGGGTTATGGGCGCGGCTCATAGCTTGATATTCGTTTTCGTCTTTTAAAAGACGCGTCACTTCCTCGACAATTCGCTGCTTATCCGTGCCGACCAGACGCACCGTACCCGCCTTCACTGCTTCCGGACGTTCAGTGGTTTCACGCATCACCAGCACCGGTTTCCCCAGGGAAGGCGCTTCCTCCTGAATGCCACCTGAATCGGTCAAAATCAGCCAGGCGTGGTTCATCAGCCAGACAAACGGTAAATACTCCTGGGGATCGATCAGAATGACATTTTTCACGTGCCCCAGAATGCGATTGACCGGCTCTCTGACATTCGGGTTGAGATGCACCGGATAGACAATCTGAATGTCCTGGTGAGTGGTGGCGATGTCTGCCAGCGCATGGCAGATTTCTTCAAAGCCACGACCAAAACTCTCACGTCTGTGACCGGTCACCAGAATCATTTTTTTATCAGGGTCGATAAACGGATAATTTGCCGCCAGTTCTGAACGCAGCGTATCGCTGCTCATCACCTGGTCACGCACCCATAACAGTGCATCAATAACGGTATTACCGGTAATGAAGATTCGGCTGTCAGCAACGTTTTCACGCAGCAAGTTTTGCCGGGACGTTTCGGTTGGAGAGAAGTGATACATCGCCAGATGCCCGGTCAATGTACGATTTGCCTCTTCCGGCCACGGCGAATAGAGATCGCCCGTGCGCAGACCAGCCTCAACGTGACCAACAGGAATACGCTGATAAAACGCCGCCAGACTGGTTGCCAGCGTCGTCGTCGTATCGCCGTGAACCAGCACGACGTCTGGTTTGAACTCGGCAAGAATAGGTTTTAGCCCTTCCAGAATCCGACAGGTTATCTCTGTCAGACCCTGTCCTGGCTGCATTATGTTGAGATCGTAGTCAGGTACAATGGAAAAGAGTTTCAGCACCTGATCGAGCATCTCCCGATGCTGCGCAGTGACGCAAACTTTAGCCTCAAAAAAAGGATCTTTTGCCAACGCATGCACCAACGGTGCCATCTTGATGGCTTCCGGGCGCGTACCAAATACAGTCAGTACTTTCACATCGATTCTCTTCGAATAAGCGGCGAGCGCCTTTGCGCTCACCGCAGCAGTGTTGCTATTTCGAGCAACGGCGGGTTAATGCGACACCAGCCCCGATCAGCCCCCCGACAATGCCCCACATAATCATCAGGAAGGCACGACGTGGGCTATCGCGTTTTACCGGTTCTTCCGGCGTACGCAAATAGCGATAGGTCTGAAAACGCGGATCCAGGGTTGGACCAACATTCAGGGTGTTTAACATGGCCCGATTCTGATCATAGTCGAGATCAAAGGCCGGACCGACGGCCTGTAAATTTTCCAGCCGCGCCTGGAGCATTGGACGCCCAAGCAGGAACATTTCTGAATCAGGTAGTTCCTCGGCAGGTACATCTGTCGCACTGCGCGAAATATTATGCTGCTCAGCAATTTTCAGCGCCTGTTCAATGCTGTTCATCCGGCGGTCGTAGATGGCTTTCGCCACTTCTTCCTGACGCTTCACCTGAGCTTTCATCTGGATGGTACGCGCCGCCCATGCGCCTTTCAGCTCATCATTCAGATGGCTGGCAGCTCGTTGGCTGGCAAACGCAACATACTGACGTAACAGGTTATTAGCGTCAGGCGCGGTTTCGGCAATCAGCTTAACGCTATCATTGACCGCACGCGTGAAGTCACCGGGAATAAACACGATGTTGTTAATCATTTCATCCAGCAACGCCGCATCGGCTTTGCTGTTCCCGACCATCCGCTGTTTGTAATAGTCTGTCTGCAACCAGAAATCGCGGCGGGTATCCCACGAGGCCAGTTGCATAACAAACTCTTTATAGGCTTCATCCATGACCGATGGTTGGTCGGCAGAAGCCATGTTCGAACGGACGTCCAGGTTACGCAAAAATTGCTGCTGCGAGTAGTATCCTCCCAGCATATTCACTGTTGGACGATCGGTAATCGCCGTCGAGCTCCACTCCTGACGAGCAAAAAAAGTATACGCCAGCGCGATTAACGCAAACGCCAGCCCCATGCCAATAATCCACAGCTTCCCAGCCCACAAGGTACGAAACAACCCACGAATATCCAGTTCATTTTCAGCGTCTTCGGCCGGTTTCCCAGGCATTGGTTGTGTCATCACATCCTCATTTATTTGGTTAAATTGGGGCTGCCACCACGATTTCTACGCAGTCTGCGTTTTACGCGCTTAATAAAGCGAGCAACTTTCCAGGCACGCTTAATGCAATATCCATAGAGGAAGAATGCTAGCAAAAAGAGCACCAGCATGACCCATTCCGGGACAAAATGAGAGTATTCTGCCAGCACGCCAATTGAGGCGAGCAGTGCTGCGGCAAGGGTAATCAGCACAAACGCCTGGCGGGAAGTAAACCCGGCACGCATGATCAAATGGTGAATATGCTGACGGTCAGGAGAGAATGGGCTCATGCCTTTACGCAGGCGACGGTACATAATTGCCACCATATCCATTAGCGGAATGGCGATAATCCATAATGCAGTAACCGGGCTTATTGGGTGCGTTTTTCCCTGAGTCGTTTCGAGCAGGATCCAGATAACGGTAAAACCAATCAGCGTACTGCCCGCATCACCCATAAAGACTTTGTAGCGGCGACCCAGGATACCAAGGTTGAGCATGATATAGGGCAGGATGGCGGCGATCATCGCAAAGCACCAGATAGCGAGGCTGGTTTGCCCGTCGAACCACAAAATCATACCGATTGCTGCAAACGAGACGCAGGACAACCCGCCCAGCAAGCCATCAATGCCATCAACCATGTTGAAAGCATTAATTGCCGCCCAGACGGCAAATAGCGTCAGGAAGTAGCCAAACGGTCCGAGCACCATCTCCCAGGAGCCAAAGATATAACCCAGGCTACTGAGATAAAGTTTGCCGAACACCATCATAACAATGCCAACAGCGGCCTGTATGGTGGCACGGATTTTTACGCTGATATCAAAACGGTCATCCAGCGCACCGATGAACACAAGCACACCGGCACAAGCGAGATAGAGAGATGCATGCGGAATATAATAATCGACAATTCCGAACGTGAAGCAAATCCCTGCGTAAACCGAAATACCCCCAACGAGAGGTATCAATCCCTGGTGACGTTTGCGGAAGTTAGGTTTATCCACTAAACCGACTTTTTTTGCTACCTTTCGGGCAAAAAACAGAAACAGTGTCGTGAATAAAAAAATACTGATGAGATCAGTACTCACTGTCAGTAAATTCACAATGCATGCTCTCAGAGAAAATTATTAGCAGAAGTATAACCACGAAGACCTTTATTCAGAAGGGAAAGTCCGTTCCGAACCCACCAGTCCTGTGCAAAAATTAATCATTCGATATGCAAATTGCATAACACACGAGCAAAACCCAGGAATTTTCCTAACATTGCCAGTGCGGCAATAAGATTACAGATATAAAAGCAAAACGCCACGTAAACACGTGGCGTTTTTGGCATAAGACAAATTTATGAGCGCTTCATCATTTCGAAGAAATCGTCATTGGTCTTGGTCATCGCCAGTTTATTAATGAGGAACTCCATGGCATCGATTTCGCCCATCGGGTGAATGATTTTGCGCAGGATCCACATTTTCTGCAGCTCTTCCTGAGTAGTGAGCAGCTCTTCTTTACGGGTACCGGAACGGTTGTAGTCGATTGCCGGGAAGACGCGTTTTTCAGCGATCTTACGAGAGAGGTGCAGTTCCATGTTGCCTGTACCTTTAAACTCTTCGTAGATAACTTCGTCCATCTTGGAACCGGTATCGATAAGCGCGGTAGCGATGATGGTCAGGCTGCCGCCCTCTTCCACATTACGCGCCGCACCGAAGAAGCGTTTCGGACGATGCAGGGCGTTGGCATCCACACCACCGGTCAGCACTTTACCTGACGCCGGAACAACGGTGTTGTAAGCACGCGCCAAACGAGTGATGGAGTCGAGCAGAATGATAACGTCTTTCTTGTGCTCAACCAGGCGTTTCGCCTTCTCGATTACCATTTCCGCAACCTGAACGTGGCGAGATGCGGGTTCGTCAAAGGTAGAAGCAACAACTTCACCTTTTACCAGACGCTGCATCTCGGTGACTTCTTCCGGACGTTCGTCGATCAGCAGAACCATCAGCACACAATCCGGGTGGTTGTAAGCAATGCTCTGGGCAATGTTCTGCAGCAGCATGGTTTTACCAGCTTTCGGCGGTGCCACAATCAGACCACGCTGACCACGACCGATAGGTGATGCCAGATCCAGTACGCGAGCGGTTAAATCTTCAGTAGAACCGTTACCACGTTCCATGCGCAGACGAGAGTTTGCGTGCAGCGGGGTTAAGTTCTCAAAGAGGATTTTGTTGCGGGCGTTTTCAGGTTTGTCGAAGTTAACTTCGTTAACTTTCAGCAGCGCAAAATAGCGTTCACCTTCTTTCGGCGGGCGAATCTTACCAGAGATGGTATCACCAGTGCGGAGGTTGAAACGGCGGATTTGGCTAGGAGAAACGTAGATGTCATCAGGACCGGCGAGGTAGGAGCTGTCTGCGGAACGGAGGAAACCAAATCCATCCTGCAATATCTCCAGTACGCCATCACCAAAGATATCTTCGCCACTCTTTGCGTGCTGCTTCAGGATGGCAAAAATAATGTCCTGCTTACGCATACGAGCCAGGTTTTCCAGCCCCATATTTTCGCCGAGAGTGATCAGCTCAGAAACCGGCGTATTCTTTAATTCGGTAAGATTCATAGTGGTGTGAGTTCTTAAACTTGGGGTAAATCTCGAACTTAATGTTGTGAATGGTATGGCAGGATCATCCATGCCTGTTTACGGTCATCGACTCATGTCTTTTCGCTGCCTGGTCACAGGAGAGTACGCAGAACTGAAACGACAAGACGGATTGAGTGACGAGCCAGAAATCTGTTCACTTCGCATTTAAGATAAAACGGGAAGCGTTGGAAATTACAAGATTCAAACTTAATAAGGTATGTTTAATACGAAGTCAACACTAAGTTAGCATGACTCACGCCGGGCGTCCAGTTTTTAGCGACAGGGCACCCGAACATGAAATTCCCTTACGCCAGGTTAGCGTCGAGGAACTCTTTCAACTGACCTTTAGACAGTGCGCCCACTTTGGTTGCCGCCACTTCACCGTTTTTGAACAGCAGCAGAGTCGGGATACCACGGATGCCATATTTCGGCGCAGTGCCAGGGTTTTGATCGATGTTCAGTTTTGCAACGGTCAGTTTGCCCTGATATTCGTCAGCGATTTCATCCAGAATCGGGGCGATCATTTTGCACGGACCGCACCACTCTGCCCAGAAATCAACGAGGATCGCCCCGTCCGCTTTGAGTACATCCGTGTCAAAACTGTCGTCAGTCAGGTGAATAATTTTATCGCTCATATATAACTCCACAGGAATAAGCCTGGCGTGTTGGTTTCGTTGTTGGTGTAACATTAACCAACTAAAGGTTGACTTTATTTCACCGGATACGCTTTCGTAAAGCAATAGTAAGCTGATATTCTACCACACTATGAGCAAAACACATTTAACAGAACAGAAGTTTTCCGACTTCGCCCTGCATCCGAAGGTTGTAGAAGCCCTTGAAAAAAAAGGGTTTCATAACTGTACGCCCATTCAGGCACTGGCCCTTCCGCTGACGCTGGCGGGTCGTGACGTAGCCGGGCAGGCGCAAACCGGTACCGGGAAAACGATGGCGTTTCTTACGTCAACGTTTCATTATCTTCTCTCTCATCCCGCGATTGCCGATCGCAAGGTGAATCAGCCGCGTGCCTTAATTATGGCACCGACGCGTGAACTTGCCGTGCAGATCCACGCCGATGCGGAGCCACTGGCGCAAGCTACCGGCCTGAAGCTGGGTCTGGCTTACGGTGGTGATGGCTACGACAAACAGCTGAAAGTGCTGGAAAGCGGCGTTGACATACTGATTGGCACCACGGGTCGTTTAATTGACTACGCCAAGCAGAACCACATTAACCTCGGTGCCATTCAGGTGGTGGTACTGGACGAAGCCGATCGCATGTACGATCTGGGCTTTATTAAAGATATACGCTGGCTGTTCCGCCGTATGCCGCCTGCAAACCAGCGCCTCAACATGCTGTTCTCCGCCACGCTTTCGTACCGGGTACGCGAACTGGCATTCGAGCAGATGAACAATGCCGAATATATTGAAGTGGAACCGGAACAGAAAACGGGCCACCGTATAAAAGAAGAGCTTTTCTACCCTTCTAACGAAGAAAAAATGCGTTTGCTGCAAACGCTGATTGAAGAAGAATGGCCAGACCGAGCGATTATTTTCGCCAACACCAAACATCGTTGTGAAGAGATCTGGGGCCACCTGGCGGCAGATGGTCATCGTGTCGGTTTGTTGACAGGCGATGTCGCGCAGAAAAAACGTCTGCGTATTCTTGATGAATTTACCCGTGGCGATCTGGATATTCTGGTTGCCACCGACGTTGCCGCGCGTGGTTTGCATATTCCGGCAGTGACGCACGTCTTTAACTACGATTTACCCGATGACTGTGAAGATTACGTTCACCGTATTGGTCGTACAGGTCGCGCAGGCGCAAGCGGTCACTCTATTAGCCTGGCGTGTGAAGAGTATGCATTGAATTTGCCTGCTATTGAGACCTATATTGGTCACTCAATTCCAGTAAGCAAATACAATCCGGACGCATTGATGACCGATCTGCCAAAACCGCTGCGCCTCACGCGCCCGCGCACAGGCAATGGTCCGCGTCGTACTGGCGCTCCGCGTAATCGTCGTCGTTCAGGTTAAATAAAAAATGTCATACTCAAAATCATTCAAACTGTATCAAGATGGCAAGAGAGTTAATCCCAATGAACTTACTGTAGTAAGTGATTCGGGTGAAAGAACGCAGCCAACGCAGAGACAGATTGAAGGATGAAGAGTATGGGTTCCACCTCGTCATTATATGCAGCCATTGATCTCGGTTCGAATAGTTTTCATATGCTGGTTGTGCGCGAGGTGGCTGGAAGCATCCAGACGCTGACGCGAATTAAACGCAAAGTGCGTCTGGCTGCTGGCCTGAACAGCGAAAATGCCCTGTCTAATGAAGCAATGGAGCGCGGTTGGCAATGTTTGCGCCTGTTTGCTGAACGTCTGCAAGATATCCCTCCCTCGCAAATTCGCGTTGTCGCCACGGCGACATTACGCCTTGCCGTCAATGCCGGTGATTTTATTGCCAAAGCGCAGGAAATCCTCGGTTGTCCGGTACAAGTGATCAGCGGTGAAGAAGAAGCTCGCCTGATTTATCAGGGTGTTGCTCACACCACTGGCGGTGCCGATCAGCGCCTGGTGGTGGATATCGGCGGCGCCAGTACTGAACTGGTAACCGGCACGGGCGCACAAACCACCTCGTTGTTCAGCCTGTCGATGGGCTGCGTCACCTGGCTGGAACGCTATTTTGCCGATCGTAATCTGGGGCAGGAAAATTTTGATGCCGCAGAAAAAGCGGCACGCGAAGTGTTACGTCCGGTTGCCGATGAATTGCGGTATCACGGCTGGAAAGTATGCGTTGGTGCTTCCGGCACTGTGCAGGCCTTACAAGAAATCATGATGGCACAGGGGATGGATGAACGGATTACCCTGGAAAAGTTGCAGCAACTGAAACAACGCGCCATTCATTGTGGTCGACTGGAGGAACTGGAGATCGACGGACTGACGCTGGAACGTGCGTTAGTGTTCCCGAGTGGTCTGGCGATCCTGATAGCCATTTTTACCGAACTGAATATTCAGTGTATGACCCTGGCTGGCGGTGCACTGCGTGAAGGCCTGGTCTACGGCATGTTGCATCTGGCCGTCGAGCAGGATATTCGCAGCCGTACACTGCGTAATATTCAACGCCGCTTTATGATCGATATTGATCAGGCTCAGCGAGTAGCCAAAGTTGCGGCTAACTTCTTCGATCAGGTGGAAAACGAATGGCATCTTGAAGCGATTAGCCGTGATTTGCTCATCAGCGCCTGTCAGCTTCATGAAATCGGTCTGAGCGTTGATTTCAAACAAGCGCCGCAACATGCTGCTTATCTGGTGCGTAATCTGGATCTTCCCGGTTTTACGCCTGCACAGAAAAAATTACTGGCGACGCTACTACTCAACCAGACGAACCCAATAGATCTCTCCTCGTTGCATCAACAAAATGCCGTACCGCCACGCGTCGCAGAACAACTCTGCCGTTTACTACGCCTGGCCATCATTTTTGCCAGCCGTCGCCGTGACGATCTCGTGCCAGAGATGACATTAAAGGCCAACCATGAACTGTTGACCTTGACGCTTCCGCAAGGTTGGCTAACCCAACATCCGCTGGGTAAAGAGATTATTGATCAGGAAAGCCAGTGGCAAAGCTATGTTCACTGGCCGTTGGAAGTACATTAAAGAATAATATGCCGGATGCGATGCTCGCGCATCTTACCCGGCCTTGATTATTTCCCTCGTTTTGCTGCCATCATCGCCTTCAGATTTGCCAGATGGTTTTGGCCTTTCTGCATTCGTTCTTCGGCGCTGACAACTTTGCGCTCCTGTTCCCAAACCAAATCATCCTGCGGCAGCTCCAGCAGGAAGCGACTCGGCTCCGGGCGCACCAGTTCGCCGTACTGACGGCGTTCTTTACACAGCGTAAAGGTCAATTCCTTCTGGGCGCGGGTGATGCCAACATAGGCCAGCCGACGCTCCTCATCGATATTGTCTTCATCGATGCTGCTCTGGTGGGGCAAAAATCCTTCTTCCATACCGACCATGTAGACATAGGGAAACTCCAGCCCTTTTGACGCGTGCAGAGTCATCAGTTGTACCTGATCCAGCTCTTCCTCGCTCTCGCCGCGCTCCATCATGTCTCGCAGAGTAAAGCGCGTCACCACCTGAGTGAGCGTCATCGGCTCATCCAGTTCACTGCCTTCCAGCATCTCCGTCATCCAGCTAAACAGTTGGTTGACGTTCTTCATGCGCATTTCGGCAGCTTTCGGGCTGGGCGATGTTTCATACAGCCAGGATTCATAATCCATGCCGTGGATCAGATCGCGTACTGCGGCAATCGGCTCCCGCTCCGCCAGGCGCTGGATTTCCGCCAGCCAGTGAGTGAAGCGGGTCAATGCTTCATAACCACGTCCACTAAGCGTCTGACTCAGGCCCATATCAAAACTGGCGGTAAACATACTTTTATTGCGCGTCATCGCCCACTCGCCCAGCTTTTTCAGCGTCGCCGGACCAATCTCTCTCTTCGGCGTGTTAACGATACGCAGGAACGCACTATCATCGTCCGGGTTAGTCAGCACACGCAGATAAGCCAGCAAATCCTTGATTTCCGGGCGAGAGAAGAATGAAGTACCGCCAGATATTTTGTACGGGATGCGGTTTTGCATCAGGAATTTTTCAAACACCCGCGACTGATGGTTACCACGATAAAGAATGGCGTAATCTTTGTACTGCGTTTTATTGACGAAGTGATGGGCGATCAATTCACCGGTGACGCGCTCGGCCTCATGTTCCTCGTTATTCGCGCTTAAAACTTTTAGCTCTGTGCCGTAACCCAGTTCAGAAAAAAGACGCTTTTCAAAGACGTGCGGGTTATTGGCGATAAGGATGTTCGCCGCTTTCAGAATACGCCCGGAAGAGCGATAGTTCTGTTCGAGTTTAATCACCTTCAGCGCCGGAAAATCCTGGCTCAACAGCACCAGGTTTTGCGGACGTGCGCCGCGCCAGGAGTAGATCGACTGGTCGTCATCGCCAACTACGGTAAAGCGCGCGCGGCTGCCCACCAGCAGTTTCACCAGTTCATACTGGCTGGTGTTGGTGTCCTGATACTCATCCACCAGCAGGTAGCGAATTTTGTTCTGCCAGCGCTCGCGGACTTCTTCATTGCGTTGCAGCAGTAACGTCGGCAATAAAATCAGATCGTCGAAGTCGAGAACGTTGCACGCTTTCAGGTGTGAATCATACAGCCCATAACAATGGGCAAAAATACGGTCCCGCTCGCCCTTTGCTTCTGCCGCCGCCTGCGCCGGTGTTTTGAGATCGTTCTTCCAATTGGAGATGGTCGAAATCAGCTGTTGCAGAAGAACTTTGTCATCTTCAATCAGCCCCTCGGTCAACTCTTTGAGCAACGCCAGTTGATCGGTATCGTCAAACAGTGAAAAGTTCGCTTTCATCCCAAGCGCCGCATACTCCCGTTTGATGATATCCAGCCCTAATGTATGGAAGGTGGAGATCATCAGCCCGCGCGCCTCTTTACGCCCCAGCGTCTGCCCGACACGCTCTTTCATCTCGCGCGCCGCCTTATTGGTAAAGGTCACCGCCGCGATATGTCGCGCCTGATAACCGCAACCGCGGATCAGATGGGCGATTTTATTGGTGATAACACGAGTTTTACCGGAACCCGCGCCCGCCAGCACCAGGCAGGGGCCGGTAACGAATTCGACAGCTTGTTGTTGGCCGGGGTTTAGACGCATAGGTGTATTGCTCAATCTTCGAACGGGGGGAGGATTGTAGCAGAATCGCATTTGAATGTGACCGAGTGAAAACCGCTAACCGGATGGCTGCGGATGTTTAAATCAGAGAGGGAAGGCCGAAACCGGAGTTCATCATGAATCCATTAGACTTAGAAAATATCGGGTCGTAACGTTGTGTTATTACTTTTTCAGAGTTTACTAAGGAGAGGTTTACTCGTGGCGATTAATTTCAGCCCCAAGGTTGGTGAAATACTGGAATGCAACTTTGGTAACTATCCCGTTAGCCAGAATGGACAGTTCAGCACGACGTATTACGATGGCCGCATTCCACCTGAGATGATAAAAAATAGGTTGGTTGTCGTGCTCAACGGAAAAATTAATGGCAACGCATGTATCGTCGTTCCATTATCAACCACTCGCGACCATGACAAGTAAAATCGTGGAATGCATGTTGAAATAGCCAGTAATGTTATCAATGACCTGCAATTCTTTGATCAGCAGATACGTTGGGCTAAAGCCGACCTGGTACAACAAGTCAGTCGAAACCGATTAAACAGAGCAAGGACTTATCGGGGGTATCTTAATCAATGTTTGCCACATGAGTTGGTTGCAGACATACAGAGGGCAGTCATCAAGTCAATCAATGCCATATCGCTCATAAATTGACAATAAAATCACCATCCCCGATAATGACTCTGTAGCCCATAGAGGCCCTAAGTTTTCTCCCCTTGAGGGACCTGCGAAGCCCGGATTTTCCGGGCTTTTGCCATATATGTCCCCCCTCCCTGACTGACAATTTTTAATTCAAGGCACGATCATGGCAAAAACAGCAGCAGCACTGCATATCCTTGTAAAAGAAGAGAAACTGGCTCTGGAACTTCTCGAGCAGATTAAGAACGGTGCCGATTTCGGCAAGCTGGCGAAGAAACACTCCATTTGCCCGTCAGGCAAACGCGGCGGTGATTTAGGTGAATTCCGCCAGGGCCAGATGGTTCCGGCGTTCGATAAAGTGGTTTTCTCTTGTCCGGTACTGGAGCCAACCGGTCCGCTGCATACCCAGTTCGGGTATCACATCATTAAGGTGCTTTACCGTAACTAACAGCAAGGCCTTCTCCGGGAGAAGGCCTTGAACTCTGAATCGCACTTAACCCGCAACTGCAATACGTTTCATATCCGTCATATAGCCGCGCAGTTTCTTACCTACCTGCTCAATCGCATGGCTGCGAATCGCTTCGTTCACATCACGCAACTGCGCGTTATCTACCGCACCTTCCGGAATAGCTTTACCCAGGTCGCCCGGTTGCAGCTCTGCCATAAACGGTTTCAGCAACGGCACACAAGCGTAAGAGAACAGGTAGTTACCGTACTCGGCGGTATCAGAGATAACCACGTTCATTTCATACAGACGCTTACGGGCGATGGTGTTAGCAATCAGCGGCAGCTCGTGCAGTGATTCATAGTAAGCCGACTCTTCGATGATGCCGGAATCAACCATCGTTTCGAATGCCAGTTCAACGCCCGCTTTCACCATCGCGATCATCAGTACGCCTTTATCGAAGTACTCCTGCTCGCCGATTTTGCCTTCATACTGCGGCGCAGTTTCGAACGCGGTTTTGCCGGTCTCTTCACGCCAGGTCAGCAGTTTCTTATCGTCGTTGGCCCAGTCAGCCATCATGCCGGAAGAGAATTCGCCGGAGATGATGTCATCCATATGTTTCTGGAACAGCGGTGCCATGATCTCTTTCAGCTGTTCAGAGAGCGCATAAGCACGCAGTTTCGCCGGGTTAGAGAGACGGTCCATCATCAGGGTGATGCCGCCCTGCTTCAGGGCTTCGGTGATGGTTTCCCAACCGAACTGAATCAGTTTTTCTGCATATGCCGGGTCGGTGCCTTCTTCCACCAGCTTGTCGAAGCACAGCAGAGAGCCAGCCTGCAACATACCGCACAGAATGGTTTGCTCGCCCATCAGGTCAGATTTCACTTCCGCAACAAAGGACGATTCCAGCACGCCAGCACGGTGACCACCAGTTGCTGCCGCCCATGCTTTAGCGATCGCCATGCCTTCGCCTTTCGGATCGTTTTCCGGGTGAACGGCAATCAGCGTCGGTACGCCAAACCCACGTTTGTACTCTTCACGCACTTCAGTGCCAGGGCATTTCGGCGCAACCATTACTACGGTGATGTCTTTACGGATCTGCTCGCCCACTTCGACGATGTTGAAACCATGTGAGTAACCCAGCGCCGCGCCGTCTTTCATCAGTGGCTGTACGGTGCGCACCACGTCGGAGTGCTGTTTGTCTGGCGTCAGGTTAACCACCAGATCTGCCTGCGGGATCAGCTCTTCGTAAGTACCCACTTTAAAACCGTTTTCGGTCGCTTTACGCCAGGATGCGCGCTTCTCAGCGATAGCTTCTTTACGCAGGGCATAAGAGATATCCAGACCAGAATCACGCATGTTCAGGCCCTGGTTCAGACCCTGCGCACCACAACCGACGATGACCACTTTTTTACCCTGAAGGTAGCTCGCGCCATCGGCGAATTCGTCGCGGCCCATAAAGCGACATTTGCCCAGCTGTGCCAGCTGCTGGCGCAGGTTCAGTGTATTAAAGTAGTTAGCCATGGTGATTCCTCGTGATGTTGTGCTTCTTATTGTTCGGTTCGCGTTTGCGAGATTGAATTCACTATATGACAGGAAATTTATTGCGGAAATTGATATATTCACAACGTCACATTGCAATTTTTGCAACGTCAACATTGAGGGCTGCCCCATTGGATTTACGCGATCTGAAAACCTTCCTGCATCTGGCGGAAAGCCGCCATTTTGGCCGCAGCGCGCGGGCGATGCACGTTAGTCCATCCACGCTTTCCCGACAGATTCAGCGCCTGGAAGAAGATCTCGGTCAGCCGCTGTTTGTGCGCGATAACCGTACGGTGACGCTGACCGAAGCGGGCGAAGAACTGCGCGTTTTCGCCCAGCAAACACTGTTGCAGTATCAGCAATTGCGCCACACCATCGACCAGCAAGGACCGTCGCTCTCTGGCGAATTACATATCTTCTGCTCGGTGACCGCTGCCTACAGCCATCTGCCGCCGATTCTTGACAGATTCCGCGCGGAACACCCGTCAGTGGAGATCAAACTCACTACCGGTGATGCGGCGGATGCGATGGAAAAAGTGGTGACGGGGGAAGCGGATCTGGCGATTGCCGGGAAGCCGGAGACTCTGCCAGGTGCGGTGGCATTTTCGATGCTGGAGAACCTTGCGGTGGTGCTGATCGCGCCCGCGCTGCCTTGCCCGGTGCGTAATCAGGTTTCGGTAGAGCAACCGGACTGGTCGACGATTCCCTTCATCATGGCCGATCAAGGGCCAGTACGCCGCCGCATTGAACTGTGGTTCCGACGCAATAAAATCAGTAACCCGATGATTTACGCCACAGTCGGTGGGCATGAAGCGATGGTATCGATGGTGGCGCTCGGCTGCGGCGTGGCCTTGTTGCCAGAAGTGGTGCTGGAAAACAGCCCGGAACCGGTGCGTAACCGCGTGATGATTCTGGAGCGTAGCGATGAGAAAACGCCGTTTGAACTGGGCGTGTGTGCACAAAAAAAGCGGCTGCATGAGCCGCTGATTGAGGCTTTCTGGAAGATTTTACCGAACCATTAACCCGCCAAAAAGAACCTGAACGCCGGGTTATTGGTTTCGTCGTGGCAATCGTAGCCCAGCTCATTCAGCCGGGTTTCGAAATCCGGTTCATGATCGCCAAGCTCGAACGCCGCCAGTACGCGCCCGTAGTCGGTGCCGTGGCTGCGATAATGGAAAAGCGAAATGTTCCAGTGGGTACCTAGCGTGTTGAGGAAGCGCAGCAGCGCACCCGGTGATTCCGGGAATTCGAAGCTGTAGAGACGTTCCTGCAACGGATGCGATGGACGCCCGCCAACCATATAGCGCACGTGTAGCTTCGCCATTTCGTCGTCGGAGAGATCAACCACGCTGTAGCCGCCATCGTTGAGCATCTGCAAAATTTCTTTGCGCTCTTCGAGGCCGCGGCTTAAGCGCACGCCGACAAAGATGCAGGCGTTTTTGGCATCGGCAAAGCGGTAGTTGAACTCGGTGACCGAGCGCCCGCCAAGCAGTTGGCAGAACTTCAGGAAGCTGCCCTTCTCTTCCGGGATAGTCACCGCCAGCAACGCTTCACGCTGTTCACCCAGTTCGCAGCGTTCCGAGACGTAGCGCAGGCCGTGGAAATTGACATTCGCCCCCGAAAGCACATGCGCCAGTCGTTCGCCGCGAATATTGTTCTGGGCGATGTATTTTTTCATTCCCGCCAGCGCCAGCGCGCCGGAAGGTTCCGCCACTGCGCGCACATCTTCGAATAAATCCTTCATCGCTGCACAGATCGCATCACTATCGACGGTGATGATGTCGTCGAGATACTCCTGGCATAAACGGAATGTTTCGTCGCCAATGCGTTTTACCGCTACGCCTTCAGCAAATAGCCCCACGCGCGGCAGATCAACCGGATGACCCGCATCCAGCGCCGCTTTCAGGCAGGCGGAGTCTTCCGCTTCAACGGCGATCACTTTGATTTGCGGCATCAGTTGTTTGATCAGCACCGCCACACCCGCCGCCAGACCGCCGCCGCCGACCGGCACAAACACGCGGTCAAGATGGGCATCCTGCTGGAGCAGTTCCAGCGCCAGCGTGCCTTGCCCGGCGATCACCATCGGGTGGTCGAACGGCGGCACCCAGGTGAAGCCCTGCTGCTGTGACAGTTCGATCGCTTTCGCTTTTGCTTCGTCAAAGTTCGCGCCATGAAGCAACACTTCGCCGCCAAAGCCGCGTACCGCATCAACTTTGATATCGGCGGTGGCGGTTGGCATGACGATCAGCGCCTTCACGCCTAACCGTGCGGAAGAAAACGCGACGCCCTGCGCGTGATTACCCGCCGAGGCAGTGATCACGCCGTGCGCTTTTTGTTCTTCCGTCAGGCCCGCCATCATGGCGTATGCACCGCGCAGCTTAAAGCTGTGTACCGGCTGGCGATCTTCGCGCTTCACCAGAATCACGTTATCAAGACGCGACGAGAGCTTTTCCATTTTTTGTAGCGGCGTGACCTGCGCCGCCTCGTAAACCGGTGCACGTAGCACCGCTCTTAAATATTCGGCGCCTTCCGGAGCACCAGACAGGGGTTGTGAGTCTGCCATCATTAACCCCCCAGTTTCGATTTATCGCGCACCGCGCCTTTGTCGGCGCTGGTTGCCAGGCTGGCGTAGGCGCGCAGGGCAAAGGAAACCTGACGTTCACGGTTTTTCGGCGTCCAGGCTTTGTCGCCACGGGCTTCCTGCGCTTCACGACGGGCCGCCAGTTCGGCATCACTTACCTGTAACTGAATGCCACGGTTCGGAATGTCGATAGCGATCAGGTCACCATCTTCAATCAGGCCAATGCTGCCGCCGCTTGCCGCTTCCGGCGAGACGTGGCCGATGGAAAGACCAGAGGTGCCGCCGGAGAAGCGTCCATCGGTGATCAGCGCACAGGCTTTGCCGAGCCCCATTGATTTCAGGAAGCTGGTTGGGTAGAGCATTTCCTGCATGCCAGGGCCGCCTTTCGGGCCTTCATAGCGGATCACCACCACATCGCCCGCGACAACTTTGCCACCGAGGATCGCTTCTACCGCGTCGTCCTGGCTTTCGTACACTTTCGCCGGGCCGGTGAATTTTAGGATGCTGTCATCGACGCCTGCGGTTTTAACGATGCAGCCGTTTTCTGCGAAATTACCGTAGAGCACCGCCAGACCGCCGTCTTTGCTGTAGGCGTGTTCCAGCGAGCGGATACAGCCGTTTGCGCGATCGTCGTCCAGCGTATCCCAGCGGCAATCCTGCGAGAATGCCTGTGTAGTACGAATGCCCGCAGGGCCAGCGCGGAACATATTTTTTACCGCATCATCCTGGGTCACGACGATGTCGTATTGTTCCAGTGTTTGCGGCAACGTCAGGCCAAGTACGTTTTTCACATCACGGTTCAGTAACCCCGCGCGATCCAGTTCGCCGAGAATACCGATAACACCACCAGCACGGTGAACATCTTCCATATGGTATTTCTGGGTGCTCGGCGCGACTTTACACAGCTGCGGTACTTTGCGGGAGAGCTTATCGATATCACTCATGGTGAAGTCGATTTCCGCTTCCTGTGCCGCCGCCAGCAGGTGAAGTACGGTGTTAGTCGATCCGCCCATCGCAATATCCAGCGTCATGGCGTTTTCAAACGCCGCCTTACTGGCGATGTTACGCGGCAGTGCGCTTTCATCATCCTGTTCGTAGTAACGTTTGGTCAATTCAACAATGCGTTTACCGGCATTGAGGAACAACTGCTTACGGTCAGCGTGGGTTGCCAGCAGCGAGCCGTTGCCCGGCTGCGACAGGCCCAGAGCTTCGGTCAGGCAGTTCATCGAGTTAGCGGTGAACATCCCGGAACACGATCCGCAGGTTGGACAGGCGGAACGTTCAACCTGATCGCTCTGGGAGTCAGAGACTTTCGGGTCTGCGCCCTGGATCATCGCATCAACCAGATCGAGCTTGATGATCTGATCGGACAGTTTGGTTTTCCCGGCCTCCATCGGGCCGCCGGAAACAAAGATCACCGGAATATTCAGGCGCAGGGAAGCCATCAGCATCCCCGGGGTGATTTTGTCGCAGTTAGAGATGCAGACCATGGCGTCGGCGCAGTGGGCATTGACCATATACTCAACGGAATCAGCGATCAGTTCGCGAGATGGCAGTGAATAAAGCATCCCCCCGTGGCCCATAGCGATCCCATCATCCACCGCAATGGTATTGAACTCTTTGGCAACGCCGCCAGCCGCTTCAATTTGTTCGGCGACCAGTTTACCGAGATCGCGCAGATGAACGTGACCCGGTACAAATTGGGTGAACGAGTTCACAACCGCGATAATCGGCTTACCGAAATCGGCGTCGGTCATTCCGGTGGCGCGCCACAGCGCACGAGCACCCGCCATATTACGACCATGAGTGGTGGTGGCGGAACGGTACTTAGGCATACTTTATTTACTCCCAGTGTCTGTCTCGTAAATGGGACGGTGCGTGCCGTCCCATTTTTTGTATTTATTGATTAACTTGATCTAACCAGCCCCATTTATCTTCGGTTTCACCAGTGAAGAGGCCGAAGAAGGCTTGCTGGATGCGTTTGGTAACCGGGCCACAACGGCCTTCACCTACCTGGATACCATCTACACTGCGCACTGGCGTGATTTCAGCCGCTGTACCAGACATAAACACTTCATCCGCCAGGTACAGTGATTCGCGCGACAGCACCTGCTCACGCACTTCAATTCCCAGTTCTTTCGCCAGTTTGATGATGGCGTCACGGGTAATCCCCGGCAGCGCGGATGAGGTGAACGGTGGGGTAAACAGCACACCGTCTTTCACTTCAAACAGGTTTTCGCCCGCACCTTCAGAGATATAACCATTCACGTCCAGCGCGATACCTTCCTGATAACCGTGGCGGCGCGCTTCGCTACCCACCAGCAGAGAAGAGAGGTAGTTACCACCGGCTTTTGCCGCGGTTGGGATGGTGTTTGGCGCTGCGCGGTTCCAGGAGGAAACCATTGCATCGATCCCCTGCTCCAGCGCTTCTGCACCCAGATACGCTCCCCACGGGAAAGCGGCGATAATCACGTCGGTTGAGTATCCCGCTGGCGGGTTTACGCCCATGCCAACATCACCGACGAAGATCAGCGGACGGATATAGGCGCTGGTGAGATTGTTTTTGCGGATCACGTCACGACACGCTTCCATCAGCTCATCAATGCTCTGCGAAACCGGGAAGCGATAGATTTTGGCGGAGTCATGCAGACGCTGCATATGCTCACGATGGCGGAATACAACTGGTCCTTTGTGCGAATCATAGCAACGGATACCTTCAAAAACTGAGGTACCATAGTGCAGCGCGTGCGACATCACATGCACCTTCGCGTCTTCCCAGCGAACCATTTCCCCATTGAACCAAATGTAATCAGCTTTCTTCGTGGTCATTTTTATATTCCTTTTGCGCTCAGGCGCGGATTTGTTGTGATGTGGTTGTGCTCTGGCAGATGGCAACGTGTGCGACGTCCACCAGTTTATTTAACTGACTAAACAGTAAGTCGACCGACCGTGGGCTGGCAACGGTCAATTCGATATTTATATTTTGTGCATCGCTGGCGGCGGCCATATTCATTGAGCAGACGTGGAAACCACGATGACGCACCACGCGTAAAACACGTTCTAAGGTTTCCGGATTGAAGCGAGCCGATACATTGACCTGATGTTGCATCATGATAATTTCTCCAACATTTCTGAATTACTGGCGCCAGGCGGCACCAGCGGCCAGACGTTCTCAAGTTCGTCGATTGAGACATGAAGCAGGTATGGCCCATCACTGTTCAGCATGGTGTCGAGTGCCGCTTCAACCTGGTCTTTACGGGTGATGTGTTGGCCAGGGATGCCGAAGGCGCTGGCTAACATGAGGAAATCGGGATTATCGGTAAGGGTGGTTTCGCTATAACGTTCCTGGAAAAACAGTTGCTGCCATTGTCGAACCATCCCTAACCGTTGGTTATCGAGTAAGACGATTTTCAACGGTAACTGCTTGCGTTTTACGGTGCCCAGCTCTTGCACATTCATCATGAAAGAGCCGTCACCGGAGATACAGACGACGGTATCGTTCGGTCGCGCAACTTGCGCACCAACCGCTGCCGGTAAACCAAACCCCATGGTACCTAATCCGCTTGAAGTGATGAAATTTTCCGGGCGAGTGTGGACGATGTGCTGCGCGGCCCACATCTGGTGCTGCCCTACATCTGTGGTTACTACACAATCTTCAGGTTTACGATCCGACAGTTGTTTTAACAACAACGGCGCGTAGATAGCATCACCGGGATGGTTGTAACGCCATGCATGTTCATCACGCAGCTGCGCGCAGTGTTGCTGCCAGTCATTGATATTCAACGACTGTCGTAATGCCGGTAACAGAGCATTTAAATCACCCTGCAATGCCACATGCGCCTGACGCAGCTTGTTCATTTCTGCCGGGTCGATATCCATATGGATAACACTGGCGTGTGGTGCGAAGGTGTTCAGTTTGCCAGTTACCCGGTCATCAAAACGTGCACCCACGGCGATCAACAAGTCACATTCCTGCACCGCAAAGTTCGCCGCTTTGGTGCCGTGCATCCCCAGCATGCCCAGATAGTACGGATAATCCGCATCAACTGCGCCAAGTCCTTTCAGCGTGCAGGTGGCAGGCATTTTTGTGGCAGAGAGAAATTCTCGTAATGCAGGAACTGCCTGCGCCATACCCACGCCACCGCCAACGTACAGCATCGGTTTTTGCGCTTTTGCCAACATCTGGCGCGCTTGCTCGACTTCGGCATGTGGGAAAGTCACTTCGTTTTCAACGGTGGTGAACCAGGGTTCCAGATCGCCGCTGGCTAACTGGATATCTTTTGGGATATCGACCAAAACCGGACCGGGACGACCTGAGCTGGCAACTTCGAATGCTTCAGCCATGATGCGCGGCAACTCTTCCATAGACTGTACGAGGAAGCTGTGTTTGGTACAGGCTAATGACAATCCCAGGACATCAACTTCCTGAAATGCGTCGGTGCCGATGAAGGGAGCGGACACCTGACCGGTGATGGCAACAACAGGGATGGAATCTAACAGTGCGTCCGCAAGCCCGGTTATCAGGTTGGTTGCGCCCGGACCAGATGTGGCGATACATACGCCAGTTTTGCCGGTAGCACGGGCATAGCCGATAGCCGCCATTGCCGCGCCCTGCTCATGCCGGCACAGCAAGTGCTCCACGCCGCCGTCATACAATGCATCGTAAACCGGCATAATTGCGCCACCCGGATAACCGAAAACGGTATTCACACCTTGTGCCCGCAACGCATGTACCACCCACTGTGCGCCATTCATAGTTAGTTCCCCGTCCTGAATCTTGAGAAACAGAATTTTGTGCTGTTATTCATTGTCTGCTCCTCGGTTATGTTTTTAAGGTCAAAAAAAACCCCCGGACCTTTCGGTGCGGGGGTCTTAGTTCGTTAAGGCTTGATCTCTAAGCCTTTCCTCGTCCAAGTGCAGCCCCGCACGGTGGGATAATAATCACCACCACGCTAATCACGACCAGGCTAATCACTCGTAGAAGGGCTGTCATTTTGTCTTTTCTTGCATCTTGTTCGAAGGAATGCCTAAAGAGTTACCATAGATTTTGCGAATAGCACAAGATATTTTTTGGCCGATTTTTATGATGCCTTTAATAATTTCAATAGAAATTGTTGTTTTTTAAAAAGAAAACAGTGAGTGAAAAAAATTCAATTTCAGTATGAATGTTGTTCCCTTCCTCGTAGTTAATCCTTTGTCCACTGCATTTTTGCGAGCATCGTTCCACCGCCAGAACAACTCAACTTCACTTGCACAAATAAACAGGAATCAGCCACTAAAATTCACGAATTAGCGGGCTACAGCAGCGATATCTTATGCACATAATGGCGACTCAAGGAGGGCTTATGTCACTGTCAATTGTTCATACCCGCGCAGCCCTGGGAGTAAATGCGCCCCCAATCACTGTTGAGGTACATATCAGTAAAGGTCTACCCGGCTTAACGATGGTGGGCTTACCAGAAACAACGGTAAAAGAAGCTCGCGATCGCGTGCGCAGCGCCATTATCAATAGCGGATATGAATATCCGGCGAAAAAAATCACCATCAACCTTGCTCCAGCCGATCTGCCAAAAGAAGGGGGACGATATGATTTGCCTATCGCTATTGCGTTACTGGCGGCCTCAGAACAGCTTACAGCCAATAAGTTAGATGAATATGAATTAGTCGGAGAACTGGCGCTTACAGGCGCTCTGCGTGGCGTTCCCGGCGCAATCTCCAGTGCAACTGAAGCCATTAAGTCGGGCAGAAAAATTATCGTCGCGAAAGATAACGAAGATGAAGTGGGGCTAATTAACGGTGAAGGATGCCTGATAGCCGATCATCTGCAGGCTGTCTGCGCGTTTCTGGAAGGTAAGCACGCTCTCGAACGTCCGAAACCAACTAATGCAGTATCCCGGGCGCTACAACATGATCTCATTGATGTTGTCGGTCAGGAGCAAGGAAAGCGAGGACTGGAAATTACCGCCGCTGGCGGGCACAACCTTTTACTGATTGGACCGCCAGGAACAGGTAAAACAATGCTCGCCAGCCGTATTAATGGCCTGTTGCCAGATTTAAGCAATGAAGAGGCACTGGAGAGCGCTGCGATATTAAGTCTGGTAAATGCTGAATCAGTACAAAAACAATGGCGGCAGCGCCCGTTCCGCTCACCTCATCACAGTGCGTCGTTAACTGCGATGGTGGGCGGTGGTGCAATTCCAGGGCCTGGTGAAATTTCGCTGGCGCATAACGGCGTGCTTTTTCTTGATGAGCTACCTGAATTTGAACGGCGTACACTGGATGCCTTGCGAGAGCCGATTGAATCCGGGCAGATCCATCTTTCACGCACGCGAGCAAAAATAACCTATCCAGCCCGTTTCCAGCTTGTCGCGGCGATGAATCCCAGCCCTACCGGACATTATCAGGGAAACCATAACCGCTGCACACCAGAGCAAACGCTGCGTTATCTCAACCGACTCTCTGGTCCCTTTCTCGACCGCTTCGATCTCTCACTGGAGATCCCATTACCGCCACCCGGCATTTTGAGTAAAACGGTAGTGCCGGGAGAAAGCAGCGCCACCGTTAAACAACGCGTAATGGCCGCCAGAGAGCGCCAATTTAAGCGGCAGAATAAACTGAATGCCTGGCTGGATAGTCCGGAAATACGCCAATTCTGCAAGCTTGAGAGCGAAGATGCGCAGTGGCTGGAAGAAACGCTGATCCATCTGGGGTTATCGATTCGTGCCTGGCAGCGGTTACTGAAAGTTGCACGAACCATTGCTGATATTGATCAGTCCGACATTATCACACGTCAGCATTTGCAGGAGGCAGTTAGCTATCGTGCCATTGACCGTTTGCTCATCCATCTGCAAAAACTACTGACATAAAAAAAGGGCATTTCGCCCTTTTTATTAATCGTCAGAATCGGTGTAGTCTTCAGCACCTTCAACCTGCGGTTTACCGCCGGAAAGGGTGTGAAAACGTTTTGGACGCTTGATACGCGTCATATACTTGGACCACACGCGTTCTGCTTCTGTCACTGGCTCACGTTCGCCACGGCATACTGCTACGAAGAGTTTCTCTTCCTCGGTAACCGGCTCGCGTTTGCCGAGATCCAGCTCATTGAAGGCATAACCATGACGCTCAAGCAGTTGTGCCTCTTTGATGGTGAAATCACCATGACGAGAGAATCCACGTGGATAATGTTTATTGTCGAAATATCGATTAGTCGTCGTAAAGCTTTCCGCCATCCTGCACGCTCCTAATTCTTTGACCGAGCTAGTTATGGCGCGGAGTATTAGTTACGCTTGACAGAGTGTAAAACAAAACATTTAAATCATAACGACAAATAATTTTGCGGAGAGCACTGTGGATACGGAATTGTTAAAAACTTTCCTGGAAGTTAGCCGAACGCGTCACTTTGGTCGAGCGGCTGAATCGCTCTATCTGACCCAGTCAGCAGTGAGCTTTCGAATCAGACAACTGGAAAATCAACTGGGTGTGAACCTTTTCACCCGCCACAGAAACAATATCCGTTTAACCGCTGCCGGTGAAAAGCTACTGCCCTATGCAGAAACGCTCATGAGTACCTGGCAGGCCGCCCGTAAGGAGGTGGCGCATACCTCACGACATAATGAGTTTTCTATCGGTGCCAGCGCCTCGTTGTGGGAATGTATGCTTAATCAGTGGTTGGGACGCTTGTATCAAAACCAGGATACCCATACAGGTTTACAGTTCGAAGCGCGAATTGCCCAACGGCAGTCTCTGGTAAAACAGCTGCATGAACGCCAGCTTGATCTTCTTATTACTACTGAAGCACCCAAAATGGACGAATTTAGCAGTCAGTTGTTGGGGTATTTCACTTTAGCGCTTTATACCAGTGCCCCTTCCAAACTAAAGGGAGATCTAAACTATCTGCGACTGGAATGGGGGCCAGATTTTCAACAGCATGAGGCAGGTTTGATCGGTGCTGACGAAGTTCCCATTCTGACAACGAGTTCAGCTGAACTGGCACAGCAACAGATTGCGATGCTTAATGGTTGCACCTGGCTACCAGTCAGCTGGGCGCGTAAAAAAGGCGGCCTACATACCGTTGTCGATAGCACAACACTTTCACGGCCGCTTTATGCTATATGGCTGCAAAATAGCGATAAAAATGCGTTGATTCGTGATCTATTGAAAATTAACGTGCTGGATGAAGTGTATTAATCAAAATGACTGGCAAGGATGCCGGTGGAAGGATTTACTTCGGAGAGGGTTGTTACAGATAAAAAAAATCCTTAGCTTTCGCTAAGGATGATTTCTGGCAGGGGCGGAGAGACTCGAACTCCCAACACCCGGTTTTGGAGACCGGTGCTCTACCAATTGAACTACGCCCCTAATTAGGGTGGCGGAACGGACGGGACTCGAACCCGCGACCCCCTGCGTGACAGGCAGGTATTCTAACCGACTGAACTACCGCTCCACCGAATTCTTTTACAACCACCGGTTTTATGACCGGCTTACTGCTTAATTTGATGCCTGGCAGTTCCCTACTCTCGCATGGGGAGACCCCACACTACCATCGGCGCTACGGCGTTTCACTTCTGAGTTCGGCATGGGGTCAGGTGGGACCACCGCGCTAAGGCCGCCAGGCAAATTCTGTTTCATCAGACCGCTTCTGCGTTCTGATTTAATCTGTATCAGGCTGAAAATCTTCTCTCAATCCGCCAAAACATCTTCGGCGTTGTAAGGTTAAGCCTCACGGTTCATTAGTACCGGTTAGCTCAACGCATCGCTGCGCTTACACACCCGG
>NZ_PTRU01000153.1:0-228 GCF_002965245.1 Escherichia sp. MOD1-EC6021
TCATCGCGAATACAAGCAGACATGGAAAACACTGGATGACGAACTGGCCTACGCTCTCTGGCCTGGTGATGTGGATGCCGGAAACATTGACGGCAGCATCCATCGCTGGGCAAAAAATGAAGTTATCGACAACGACCGCGAAGACTGGAAGCGTATCTCGGCATCAATGCGCAAACAGCCTGATGCCCTTCGCTACGACCGCCAGACTATTTTTGGCCTTGTCCGTGA
>NZ_PTRU01000154.1:0-214 GCF_002965245.1 Escherichia sp. MOD1-EC6021
GGTGCATCCGGGAGGATTCGAACCTCCGACCGCTCGGTTCGTAGCCGAGTACTCTATCCAGCTGAGCTACGGATGCATCGGGAAATTTATTTTACTGCTGATATTGATACCGCTACTAAAGCCATATCAAGTAAGAGATGGTGCATCCGGGAGGATTCGAACCTCCGACCGCTCGGTTCGTAGCCGAGTACTCTATCCAGCTGAGCTACGGATG
>NZ_PTRU01000155.1:0-213 GCF_002965245.1 Escherichia sp. MOD1-EC6021
TCTGAAAGCGGGAACGCTTTCTCATAAAGAGTAACAGAACGACCGTGTAGTGCGACTGAAGCTCGCAATACCATAAGCCGTTTTTGCTCACGGATATCAGACCAGTCAACAAGTACAATGGGCATCGTATTGCCCGAACAGATAAAGCTAGCATGCCAACGGTATACAGCGAGTCGCTCTTTGTGGAGGTGACGATTACCTAACAATCGGTCG